>NZ_JBSHBN010000077.1:0-41931 GCF_053612025.1 Kitasatospora sp. NPDC054768 | reverse complement strand
GGGTCCGACCGGTCGGACCCCGCCCCCTCGCGTGTGTCGCCGCCGGATGGCGGCCGCCGGGCCGAAACGGTTGGGGCATGAGGCTGTTCGCATGAAAACTTCCGAGGTGTCACCGCTGCTCCGCGCGGCGTCGACAGCGGTTCTCCTACAGTGGCGCTGCCCGCCGCGCCACCCGGGTGCGGAATCCACCCTTCAGGCCAACTCCCCTTTTCTGTTGGCCGGTTCGAGGAGAACCTTCATGACCAATTACCCACCGGAGACGCTGCTGAAGGGCACTCCGGCACCGAAGCCCCATTCGATCACCCTGGGCCCTGACGGCAACCTCTGGGTGACGACGCACAACAAGAGGCTCATGCAGGTGGATCCGGATAATCCCGAAGCCCAGGACAACAAAGAGACGGCAGGTCTGCTCTCGGCGGGCATCGTGATGGTCCCGGAGGGAGGCAACATCCTCTGGTACGCCTCGCCCGCCCACGAGCAGGACTATGATCCCATCTACGAATGGGACGTCGTGAAGTGCGCCGAGACCAGCCAGCACAAACTCGACGACGACGCCCGGGCCCAGACCCTCACCTGGGCGGTGCTGACCAAGGAAGTGAAGAGGCTCAGCGCGACCATCGACGGCAGCGGGGAACACCTCGACGAGGTCCCCTACGCCTGGAACCCGTCCGTCGTCCCGGATCCGGGGGAAAATTACAACACCCCGATCTACTACGTGTTCTTCGCCGAGCCGGTCCACCGCCGGGTCGGCTACGTCAAGGTGGGGGAGGCCGGCCAGCCCAGCACCCACCAGCTTCCGAACGGGGACGACTTCGACACCTGGCTCTGGTCGGTGGCCGTCAGCGTGGACAAGACGGTCAACAACTACACCTACTGGGCCACCGGCCAGGTGTCCACGACGGGCAATTTCCTGCGGAAGAAGAACGGCCTCTACACCTTCACCCCCGGGCAGTCCGGCAAGCCCTGGCAGCGCATTCCACTTCCGGACCCGGATCCGAACCAGAACTCGCAGGTTCCCATCCACGTCATCACCGACTCCACGGCTGTCTGGGTGGGTACGCGAAACCCGAACCGCGTGTGCCGGTACGACATCTCCGACGGATCGTGGACCTCCTCGAAGACCCTGGACCACGAACCCCGGCAGCTGGCCTTCGGGCCGGACGGCAATATCTGGGCCGCGGCCGCCGGCGCCATCTACTGCTTCAAGAAAGACCCGGGCGTCACCACCCTGCCGAGCCCCGACCTGGACAAGGGCAGTGAGGCCGAAGGCCTGTTCGTCGACGCCGAGAAGAAGCAACTGTGGTTCACCGACCCGGCGAAGTGCTCGATCGGCCAGTACGCGATCAAAGTTGCCACCGCCGCCGCGGAACTCGTGGAGATCAAAGAAGGCGCCGCCACCACGTCCGACAAGAACAAGGTCGTCGACATTCCCATGATCGCCCAGTACGTCATCGACGGGCATGACACCCCTGGGATCCCCATCACCTGCAGCATCGACAAAGCCAGTGGTGCCACGTTCGTCCAGGGCAGCGGCGGCCTCGTGCGAGTCGTCCACACCAACCAGCGCGGTGTCGCCCTCTTCCCGAGGATCAGGACCGCCACCAAGGACGTCACGCTCATCATGCAGTACTCGGCAGCCGAGAAGGCGGTCTCGAAGACCCTCACGGTGAAGCCCTGATGACCGCCAACGCCCACAGCCTCACCAAATCGGCCCACCCCGCTGCCATCGCCTACCACCCGGGGGACGGGACGATCTGGTTCGTCACGCCCGACGCGGAGTTCGGCTCCTTCACCCCCTCCGGCCTCTACGAGAGCCAGCTCTTCGCCCCGATGCAGACCGGCCGGAAGACCCGCACCCTGGCCCTGGCCGGCGGTCTGGCCTGGACGTACGCCACCGATTCCGAAGCCGGCTACGTCGTCACCTGCACGGCCGAGGGCGCCTACACAGACCGGAAGAAGCTCGAACCGGCGACTGCCGTGGCCATGGCCGTCGGCGCGGACAACCACGGTGCCCAGCGGGTCGTCTGCACCCGCGAGGGAAGACGCGACCTCGTCCTCGCGGACAGCGGAAAGGTCGCCACCTCCAAGCCCCACACCCATCCGCTGTACGGGCTCGCCATCGGCACGAAGACCCCCGCCACGTACTGGCTGAGCTGCCCCGAGGCCAAGACCGTGGTCAGCTACGACGCCGCGACGGGGAAGTTCGACGGTTCGCCCGTCACCCTCCCGGACGACGTGGTGCCGCAGCACCTGGCGATCACGGAGACCGGCGGCGACTTCCTGTGGATCGCGACCCACCAGTCCACGATCCTCCGCCACGACCTGCACGACGGGTCTTTCCTGCCCGTCGACACCGGGAAGGTGGTGGACCGGCTCTTCCCGATGGCCGACGGAAGCCTCTGGTTCACCATGCCGTCCGCGGGCGCGGTGGGCTACGTCCTGCCGGGGCGGACGGAGGCGAAGTACGTCCCCTTCGACTCCGACACCCGCCCGTCGGGGATCGCCGCGGACGGGCACGGCGCCCTGTGGGTGGGCCTGGAGGGCACGAGCGAGATGGCGTCCCTGTCCAAGTACCGGATGACCGTCCTGTCGGGCGAGGACCAGAGCGCGCCGGTCGGCGGGACGTTCCCCGACCGGCTGTCCGTCAGGGTCACCGCCCTCGACGGCACCGGGCACCAAGGGGCCACGGTGACGTTCACCGTGCGGGACGACCAGGCGCGGTTCCCCGGTGACAAGGCCACCGCCACCGCGACCACGGGCACGGACGGCAGGGCGACCAGTCCTTCGCTGACGGCGAGGAAAGCGGGGCCGAAACCCTGCGACGTGGTCGCCGAATGGAAGGACGAGGGCCTGCTCGTCCCGTTCAACGGCATCACCGTGCGCCCCGAGGCCGGACCGGTCGACCACCTCGTCTACCTCTCGGGAGCGGGCCAGTCTTCGCTGCCCGGAGAGGACTTCCCCGAGCCGCTCCGGGTGCGGGCGGTCGACGCCTTCGGCACCCCGGTTCCGAAGGTGGACGTGGCCTTCCGCGTGACGGACGACACGGTCTCCTTCAGCGGGAGCGCGACCGCGGTGGTCCGCAGCGGCACCGACGGGGAGGTCGAATCACCCGTGCTGACCGCGGGCGACGAAGCGGGACGAGCGGTCGTCGAGATGTGGCCGACGAAGGCCGCCGCCGGTCTCGTCGTGCACGAGTACGTCCATGACCCCGTCGACTGACCCCGCACCGCCCCGCGCCGGGCGGGGACGGCGCCCCGACCCCCGGGAGGGACCATGACCCGCACGGCCGCCGGGCTGCGCACCGAATTCGACTTCGAACTGCCGCACGGCTACGTCGGGCCGGACGGCCGGGTCCACCGCCGGGGCCGGATGCGGATGGCCACGGCCCGCGACGAGCTGGCCCCCCTCGTGGACCAGCGGGTCCGGGAGAACCCGGCCTACCTCGGCATCGTGCTGCTCAGCCTGGTCGTCACCCGGCTCGGCGACCTGCCGGACATCCACGCCGGAGTGATGGAGGAGCTCTTCGCCGCCGATCTGGCCCACCTCCAGGACCTCTACCTGGAGATCAACGGCGTCGGCCCCGACCACCGGGCGGTGGCGTGTCCCTCGTGCGGTGCCCACTTCGCGGTGCGCGAACCGGCCCCTGGTGGGCGCCTGGGGGAACCGTGAGGCGCTCGGCGCGCCGGACCCGGGAGGAAATCGCGTACCTCGCCCACCACTTCCACTGGTCGTACGCGGACCTCGTCGGTCTCACCCACGGCGAACGGCGGTCGTGGGTGGCCGAGGCCGTCCGGATCAACACCTCGGCGACCGGGCGGGGAGCACCACCGTGGGGCGGCTGAGGCGGGCGCTCTCAAGTCTGCTGGGACGGCTGCCGGAAGCGGCCCGTCCGGGGGCGGCGGCCATCCCGCCCCTGGGCGGGGACCGGTCCGCACCCGAAGGCCGCACGCTGGTCCGGGCGCTCCCGGTGCCGGTGACCGACCTGGTGTCCTTCCGGGACGGCCTGGCGGCCTGGCGGCCCGCACCGCTGGTCACCGCGGCCTCGACGCTGCTTCCGCGAGCGGTGCCGGTGTGCGTCCGGCGGCCCGTGCTTCCGGTCGTGGGCTCGGAGGTCGCGGCAGACGGCACATGGCCACCGGACCTGATGTTGCCGCCCCCTCCGTACGTCGAGGTCGTGCCGGGGAGCCCGGAGTACGTACCGTCCCCGGCGGCGGCCGGGGACACGACGACGCAGTCCGCTCGCGTCGGTGCCCGGCCCGCCGCCGACCGCGGGGCCGGGAATCCGGTCCGTGCGGCGCTGCGGGCGATGGGGGACCGCCTTCGCCGCCGGGACTTGCCGACGGCTGGTGGCCGAAGGTCCATCGGGCCTCGCCCGGTGGCGCAGGCCCCCGTTCCCGGCGCCCCCGCACCGCCCGCCCACCGGCCCGCGGCCCCCGGAGCGCCGACCAAGCGCCGGATCCTCCCGCCCTCCTGGTCCTTGCCGTTGACGCGCCGTCCTCGCCCGGCCGCTCCCGGGCCTGTCCCCGCGGCCCCGCCCAGCCCGGCATCGTCCGGGCGGGCGGCACCGCCGCGGCCGGTGCCGCCGGTCCCGTCGAAGGGGAACCCGGCGGTGCGGTCGACCGTCGTGGGGCCGACGGACCCTCCCTCGACTCACGGCCCGGCCGGCGGCCCCGCCCAGCCCGTCACCCCCCGGTCGGTCACCCCCCAGCCCGTCACTTCCCCGCCCGGAGGCGGGGCCCGGAGCGCGCGCCCCGGTGCCGACGGGCGGGAGCGGCAAGGACCGGCCGAGGCGCACAGGCCTCGGCCGGAGCCGGTACCAGGGCTCCCCTTCGCCCCGTTCGTTCCAGTTCCAGCGCCAGTTCCAGGGCCAGGACCGGTCCGTGGCGTGGACAGCGCCCGGACGGCTGCGCCCGACCCGGCTCCGGCCGGCGGCCTGCCACCGTCGCAGGAGCACGCCCCGGCACCCGGCACCGGCCCGGCGCCACGGTGGGCTCCCCCCGTTGTCCGCCCCGGCAGTTCACCCTCGACCAAGGCCCCGACACCGCGCCCGGCGGCGTTCCGGTACGGTCCGGCGGACCGCGAGCACGCGCCCGAGCGCGACGTGACCGGACGCCCGCCACTGCCGCCCGGCGCGGCGGCTGCCGTCGGAACGCCGATGGACCGCCTGCCCCTGACCGCGGTCCCCTTCTCCCCGGCCCGCACGGCGCATCAACCTCCGGCCACGGACGCCCCTCGGCAGCACCTCAGGGGCGACACCCGATCCGGTGCTCCACCGAGCCCCCCGGACCGGCGGCCGTACTCCGAGCCCGGCCCGGGCCCCGCCCGCGCCGCCGGGGCGGCCCACCCGGCAGCCGCGGCGGGGCCGTCCCCCGGTCACGGGCCGCAGACCTACCGCACCGACCTCCCCGCGGCTCCCGCCGCCGTGCCGAGGAGTCGTCCCGACCGGCCCGATCCGGCGCGGGAACGGCCTCCCGGCTCTCCTCCCGGTGGTCCTTCCGGCGCCGCTCCCCCCGTGTCCGGGGCCCTGGTCGCCGAGGTGGTCAGGCGCATCGTCCAGGTCCACGCGGACGTCCTGGCCGGGCCGGCGTCCGGCCACGGGGAGGGCCGGCGCCCGTGGTCCGAACCGCCGGGCGGGCACGCGCCCTGGGGCGGCGACCGCCCCCCGCGGTGATCCGTCCCGCCCCATCCGGCCCACGAACCGGCCCAGCCCGAGTCCCGCCCACGCCCCGGAGCCCCTGCCATGAGCGACCAGCCGTTCGCCGTCACCTCCCTCTTCCAGCTCTCCATCGGCGACCACGCCCTCGGGTCGTTCACCTCCTGCGACGGCCTGGGCTGCGCCATGGACATCGAGGAGCGGGCCGAGGGCGGCGAGAACGGTCGCGTCTGGCATCTCCCGACCCGACTGAGGTACACCAACGTGGTGCTGGGCCGGCCCCTGAACCGGCAGACCACGCTGGTGTGGGCGTGGCTGCAGCTCCAGGTCCTCCAACCGGTCCGGATGCGCGGCCAGATCGTCGCGCTGGGCCCGGACCGCCGGCCCCTGGTGCGGTGGGTGCTGGACGGTGTGCTGCCGGTGCGCTGGAACGGCCCCTCGTTCACCGCCGACGTGTCCGAGCCGGCCAGGGAGACGCTGGAGATCACCCACGACGGATTCCTGGACGTCACCGTCTGAGCCCGTCCCGCCGACCTGTTGCCGAAGGGAGACCCATGCCCGCCCTGCCGCTGCCGGGTACGCCCGTCCGTGCCGTTCTGGTGATCTACGAGCCGCCGGCCGACGAGGGCGGTTCCGTCGGACGTGAGCGCGACCGGATCACCCTGCAGTTCAACCCGGACCGCGTGTCGCTCGACAAGCAGGCCCACTGGGACCGCAGCGCTCCCTCGAACGCCCCCGCCGGCAGCCCGCAGTTCGTGTACTCCGAGCCGCGGACCATGACCCTGGAGGTGTTCCTCGACGCCCCGGGGCCCGGGAGCGGGGTGGAGAAGGCGACGGAGAAGCTGCTGGCCTGCTGCACCCCGGCGGTTCAGGCCGCGGCGACGGACACCGCGTCGGCACCCTGGGTGCGCCTGGAGTGGGGACACGGACGCAGCACGGCGTTCCTCGCCCTGGTCACCCGGGTCGGCGTGACGTACACGCGTTTCTCCACCGACGGGAGGCCGCTGCGTGCCGAGTGCTCGCTGGTCCTGGAGGAGGTCGGCGGCCGCACCCCCCGGCAGAACCCGACGTCGGGCGGGGACGGCCCGGTCGCCACCCACCGCCTGGTGGCCGGGGACAGCCTGGCGAGCCTGGCGTGGCACACCTACGGCGACGCCACCTGCTGGCGGGCCATCGCCCGGGCCAACGACGTCGACGACCCGGACCGCATCCCCGTGGGCACGGTGCTCGCCCTGCCGGTCCTGGACACCACGACGGGCGCACCGACGGCGGACGTGGGCGAGGGCCGGTGACCAGGACCCACCAGGCGCGCCCGCTGATCGAGGTCCAGGGGCAGCCGCTGCCGGACCAGTGGGAGAGCCGGCTCGTGGACCTCGTCGTGGAGAGCGCCGTCAACACGCCCGCCACGGCGCGGCTGCGCTACAGCGACGGCAAGCACCGGTTCTTCGAGCGGACGGACGTGAAGGTGGGCCGGTCCCTGACGGTCGCCGTGTCGACCGGCCGTCACCGCACCAGCGCACGGATCTTCGACGGCGAGGTCACCGCGGTGGAGGCCTCCCTGGACCGCACCGGAACCTTCGCCATCGTGCACGCCACCGATCGCGGGCACCGCCTGGAGCGGGGCCGGCGAGCGGAGGCGGACGGCCCGAGGACCCTCGCCGCGGCGTTGGAGGAGGCCGCCCGGCGCCACGGCCTGGACGCCGACACCTCCGGTCTCACCGGTCCCGAGATCCCCTACCTGGCACAGCCCAACCTCACCGACTGGGAGCTGTTGACCCATCTCGCCGACGAGCGCGGCCTCCACCTCGCCGTGGACGGCAAGATGGTGACGATGCGTCCCCTGCGGCCCGCCGCGCAGGCCCCCTCGCCCGACACGGGGGCGGACCGCAGCGTGTTCGTCCTGCAGCGAGGGGTGAACCTGCGCTCCCTGCGGGCGGCGGTGTCCTCGGTCGGCCAGGTCAGCCGGGTCCGGGTCACCGGCTGGGACCCGGCCGCCAAAGCGCCGGTGGCCGAGCGGGAACCGGCGCTCTCCAGCCCGGAGGTGCACCCCTCGGCAAGCGCCGGCAATCTCGCCGAGGTGTTCGGCGGCACCCCCGAGCTCCTGGTCGCCGGCCCGTACTCGCTCCCCGAGCAGGCCGGTGCCGCCGCCCGGGCCCTGGCCGACCGGACGGCCGCCGGCGCGATGCGACTGGAGGCGCTGGCCGACGGCGCCCCACAGCTGCGGGCCGGCCGGCCCGTCACCCTGCGCGGGGTGGGGGCGCCGTTCACGGGGCAGTACACGGCCACCTCCTGCCGGCACACCTACGACCGCAAGCACGGCTACCTCACCGAGGTCCGGGTGGACGCGCCGCCCGCGCCGGTGGTGCCGCCCCCGCCGCCGCTGTGCAGCCGGGGCGTCGCCGTCGGCCAGGTCACCGACATTCGCGAGCCCGGGCAGGGCAGGCGCGGCGCCGTCCGCCTGAAACTGCCGTGGCTGTCCGAGAGTTACCAGAGCGACTGGGTCCGCACCGTGCAGTGGGGCGGGCTCGGTGGGGGCGGCGTCTTCGTGCCGGAGGTCGGTGACGAAGTGCTGGTGGCCTTCGAACACGGGCGGCTCGACCGGCCGTACGTGATCGGCGGGCTCTACAACGGCAAGGACGAGCCCAGCCCGGACGACCTGCCACTGGTGGACGCGACCAGCGGGCGGGCGAACCGGCGGTCCATCGCCGCCCGCACCGGCGACCGGGTGGAACTGCTGAGTACCGAGACCGGACCGCGGGGAGTGCGGCTGCGCAGCGGCGACGGCCGGCTCACCGCCCACCTCGACCGGGGGGAGACCAGCATCAGCCTCACCGCCGGCGACCCCGGCCGCGAGGTGCTGGTGCGGCTCGACGGGCGCGAGGGCGGGACGGTCACGGTGGACGCCGGCGACGATGGCACGCTCGTGCTGCGCGGCGGGACCGTGCGCATCGAGGCCGGATCGATCGAACAGCACGCCGGGCTCGGCAACGGCGGCAGCACGTAGGGGCGGGCGCCCCGATGACACCCGCAGGGCCACACGAGGAGGAGCACCGCAGTGGACAGCACACCCCCGACCGCGACACCGGACATCATCGGCGCCGGCTGGAGCCACCCGGCCCGGCTGACCCCGTCCGGGACGGTCGCTCTGGCCTCGGGCGCCCTGGACGTGGAGGAGGCCATCGGCATCATCCTGCGCACCGTGCCGGGGGAACGGCCGATGCGCCCGCAGTTCGGCTGCGACCTGTACCGGTTGCTCTTCGCGCCGCTGGACGCGGGAACCGTGGCCCGCGCGGAGCACGCGGTCCGCACCGCGCTGGACCGCTGGGAGCCGCGCATCACGGTCGAGGACCTGGGCTTCGCCACCGACAGCGAGCGCGAGGGCGTCCTCTACATCGACGTCCGCTACCGCCTGCGGGCCACCAACGAGCCCCGCAACCTGGTCTTCCCCTTTTACACCCTGCCCCAGGAGCCCGTCCCGGCCGCGGCGGGTGGGACGTCGTGACGGCGGAACCCGGGCTCCCCGTGCCCGATCTGGACGACTGGCCGTTCCAGGCGATGGTCGACGCGGCCAAGCGCGCCCTGCCCGGCCGGGCTCCGCACTGGACCGACCACAACGTGTCCGACCCGGGTGTCACCCTGCTGGAGTCCTGCGCGGCCCGGGTGGACACCCTGCTCTACCGGGTCGGTCGGACGACCCCGGGCCAGCGGATGCGGCTGCTGCGGCTGATGGGGATCCGTCCGGCGCCCGCGACTCCGGCCCGTTACGCCGTCCGGCTGTGCTCCCGCGGCGCCCGGACGACGGTGCCGGCCGGCACCCCGCTGACCGTCCCCGGCCGCGGCGCCCTCGTGCTGACCACCGTCCGCCAGGTCACCGTGCCCGCGGCCGACGAGGGGGTGTCGGTGGAGGCGGTGGAGGTGCCGGAGCGGATCAGTGATGAACTCGGAGTCTCCGACGGGACGTCGGGGCAGCGGTTCGCCACCGGTAGGCGGCCGTGGAGCGGACCGGGGGACAGCCCGCCGTACTCGCCGCTGGAGGAGCTCACGGTCGGAGGGAGCGTCTGGCCGGCGGTGGGCGGCTTCGCCCGCACCCGGCCCGATGAGGCGTGCTACCTGTGGGACGAGACCGCGGCCGAGGTGGTGTTCGCCCCCCGGATGCCCCTGAAGGACGGACCGCGGCAGGCCGGAGCGGTACCGGGGAAGGGGGAGGCCGTCCGCGCCCGGTACACCGCCTACCGGGGGGCTCGGGGCCATGTGCCGGTCGGCACCGTGCTGTTGCTGCCGGCGCAGCTGTGCCCGGCGATGACCGCCGTCGTGGCGGCGGTTGTCGCCGACGGGCAGGACGCGCAGGGCTGGCGGCAGGCGGTGGACCTCGCCGGCCTCCAACTGGCCCCGCTGCAAAGGGCCGTGACGGTGTCCGACCACGAGCGGCTGCTGGCGGAGCGGGCGGGACTGGTGGTTCGCTGCCGGGCGACCGCCACCGTCCGGCCGGCGGGCTCCCGGGTCCCCGAGGCGCTGGTGCCCCCCAGGCGGCCGGACACCGTGACGGCGTGCGCCGTCGCCGCGGTCGATCCCACGTACGCCGTGCACTACACCGCCGACGCGCAGGGCGTCCACTGGACCAGGGTGCCGCTGGACCCGGTCTTCCATCCGGGCCCGATCCTGCCGCTGCCTCCTCCGCCCGCGCCCCGGCCGGGGGACGAGGACACGCCGCCGGAGTTCGCCCTGAAGCAGCTCGACGCCGTACTGTTCCTCGCCCCGGACATCCCCCGCCTGTGGTTCTCCGCCGACAAATGCGGGTGGACCGGCGGAGCCTCGCAGCCGATCGGCACGGTCTTCCCCGGGCTTCCCACCGAGTTCACCACCGGGGTGCACGCGGTGACCGCGACGGCCCTGCCCGGCGGCGGGTTCCGGATCTTCCTCTTCCGCGGCGACTCCTTCCACCACCGCTGCTACACGTACGCGAACCAGGTCCTGACCCCGACGCCGGAGCGCGGTGTGCAGTCGCTGATCGCCGAGGCGTTCCCCCAGCTCCCGCCCCGCCTGACCCGGGACCCGAAACCCGTGGTCAGCATCGGCGGAGTCTTCTACTTCATGCAGGGCCCCCGCACCGAGGCCACCGCCTGGCGCAGCGAGAACGCCGCGCTGCGCGTCCTGGTGACCGGCACCCTGCCCGCTCCCGCGGACCACGCGTTGACGGACCGGGAACTCGCCGCGGGGGACGAGGTCGAACAGGCCCGCGCCGTACTGGAGGGGGTGCGGCTGCTGGGTGAGCGGATCAGGGTGGGCCCGCCGGACTACACCGACTTCTCGGTGACCGTCGTCGTCCGCCCCTGGGACGCCACACCCGCCGGACAGGAGGCGGCCGAGCGGGCGGTGCGCAAGGCGCTGTTCCGTTTCTTCCACCCCACGGCCGGGGGCGCCGACGGCAGCGGCTGGCCGTGGGGACGGCTGGTCCAGACCGGCGACGTGTACACCGCACTGGCGGCCGTCGCGGAGGTCCGTGAGGTGGCCGACGCCGCCGTGGAGGACAAGGACGGCGCTGTGCGACCCGTCATCGGCGTGCCGGACAGCGGGCTGGTCCATCTGACCGCCGTCGACTGCACGGTCGCCGACGAGCAGAACGGAGGCAGCCGGTGAGCGAACAGCCCGTCGCCCGGGCCGGGGCATCGGCGCCCCGCCCGCTCGCACTTCCGTCGGTCTACGCCGACGACACGGTGGTCCAGGCGTTCGCCGGCGGCGTGGGCGCGGCGCTGGCGCCCACCGAGTACCTCCTCGACCGCCTGGAGGACGTCTTCGACCCGTGGCTGTCGCCGCCGGACTGCCTGCCCTGGCTGGTCCGGATCACCGGCGCGCGGGTCGAGGCGGACTGGGACGAGGTCCGGCGCAGGACCGCCGTCGCCCTCGCCCCGTGGCTGGACGCCCGCCGCGGCACCCCGCGGGCGCTGCTGCGGGAGGCCGAGGAGATCTACGACTGGCATCTGTCGGTGGACGACCCCGGGGGCGTGTTCACGGGTACGGAAGTCCCGCCGGCCGCCGCCGCGGTCACCGTCACCCTGACCGCCGGCAGCACGCAGAACCAGAGCGCGTTGACGGCCCGGCTCACCCGTCTGGTGGAGGCCCACTGCCCCGCGCACATCCCGTTCCGCGCCGTGGTGGTCGGCTCATGACGGCATGGCAGCCCCCGGCGGGGAGTACCGGAGACCCGGGGAGGGGCACGCCGCTGCCGTACGACCCCGGGACACGGGAAGAGACCACGGGCGCCGCGGCCACCGCCGTCCGGGCCGCCCTGCCGGCCTGGACGGGACAGGACCGCGGCGAGCCGGGGTACGCACTCCTGGAGTCCTGCGCGGACATGGCCCAGGCCCTGCGCGACCGGTTGAACCTGGCCCCCGACCAGCGCCGGGCCCGGATGCTGCGTCTGCTCGGACCCCGCCCGCTTCCGGCCGTCCCGGCCCGCGCGGAGGTGCAGTTCCGGCTCTCCGCCCCCGCCCCGGAACCGGTGGTGATCCCGGCCGGGACCGAGGTGGCGACCCGGCCGGCGGGGGGAGGCGAGCCGGTGGTGTTCAGCACCCTGGAGGGCGGGGTGCTCAACCCGTGTGTGCTGCTGACAGCCGGCGTCTTCGGGGAACAGGCCGCCGGGGACGGGGTCGTCGAGGGCGTCCTGATCGCGCTGGACCCGAGCAGACAGGACCGGTTCGATCTGGCCGGTACCCCGTTCGGTGGGCCGCCCCTCAACCTCAACCTCCCCTACTTCGGTGACTGGCCGTTCTGCACGGACCCCGAACCGGTCCGGGAGGCCCGTCTCCCGGACCTTCGCGACTCGGGGTTCCAGCCGCCCTACCTGCTGGGAGTGCTGTCCGGGGCCGTGCCCGGCACCCGCATCACCCTGGAACTGACCCCGGATCCGCAGGTCCACCTCGTGGACGTGGATCTGTCCGACGGGGTGTGGGAGGCCTGGCAGGGAGACCGCTGGGCCCCGTGCCGGGTCGTGGCACAGGACACCGGCCCCCAGGGCGAGGCGCGGTTCACCCTGGAAATGCCGCCGACGCACGCGCCCGCCCTCCTGGTGGCGCACGCGGCCCCGGTGGACCGGATCCTCCCGGAGGACGGGGCCGGCGCCGTGTGGCGGCTGGCCGACGTCGGTCTGCTCCGCTACCTGCGGCCCCTGGTGTACCCGCTGAAGAGCGTGGTGCTCCGACCGGTCCTCACCACGCTGCTGGCCGCCGTCCAGGGCAGCACGGTGGTGGACGAGGCCTTGGGAACCGCCACCGGCGTGGCCGGTGAGCGGCTGTGCTTCGCGCGGCCGCCGACGCTCCACCCCACCGAACCCTTGGTGATCGAGGCGGAACGCGACGGGCACCGCCGGACCTGGACCTGGGTCGCCTCGCTCGCCGATTCCGGCCCCGAGGATTGGCACTTCACCCTCGTGCCCGGTACCGGACAGGCCGTCTTCTCCGTCGACACGCCCGGAGAACGGGGCCCGCGCCGGCACGGTGCGCCACTGCCCGCCGGCGCCCTGGTGCGCGCACCCCGGTACCGCACCGGAGGCGGAGCCGTGGGGAACGTCGCCGCCCGCACCGTCACCGCACTGCGCAAGCCCCTGCCGTACATCTGCGCGGTGACCAATCCGGCCCCCGCCACCGGTGGCACCGAGGCCGAGTCCCTCCAGGACTGTGCCGTCCGGCGCCCGCTCGGCTCGCCGGTCCCCGAGCGGGCGGTCGTCCCCGGCGACTACGAGGACCGGGCGCTCGCCGCTTCGGCGGGCATGGCCCGCGTCCACCACGTCCGTCCGGCGGGCGACGACGCGTTGGACCCCGCCCACCTCTACCGGCTGTCCGACCCCGCGAAGCTCAGGGTCCGCTTCACCCTCGACGCGGGAACCGACAGCGTCGCCGCGGGCACCGAGGTCGCCACGGCCGACGGCATCGTGTTCACCACCACCGGCAAGGCCGAGCGGGCCGCCGGCCTCAAGGCCGGTCTGGCAGCCCTGCGGCTGGACCCCTTGGCGACGGGCGCCACGGACCCGCTGGCGGTGACCGGCTCCTACCAGGCGAACGGGCCGGTGGGTGGCGAGTTCCGGTCGGGCGGCCGCCTGGTGCTGGTCCTGGTGCACCTGCCGCCCGGCGAACCGCTGAAGGAGCTAACCCTGCGGGTCCGGCCCCGGGACCAGGACCGCACCGTCAAGGCCGCGGACCGGATGGCGCTGTCGGTGTTCCTGCCCCGCACCGGCACCGCATGGTGGACCCCCGACACGCCCGCGGCCTACGCCTGTGACGTCCCGGAAGCCCTCCCCGGCGACGCGACGGTGCTGGCACACCCGATCCACCTGTCCTCGTCGCCGGACTGGCGACCGGACACCCACCCCCCGGCCACCCGGGCCGGGGACGCCGTACCCCGCCACGGGAACTGCCCCGATGACGCGGGGTCATGGCTGGTCCTCCAGATCGACGACCCCCTGGGCAAACCGGCGACCACGTACACGGTGACGGCCGACACCGGGACCACCGCGGAGGTCGAGGCCTCGCAGTACCGTACCGAGAAGGCCGGGTCCCGCCCGGCCGTGCACAAGCCGGGGCAGTACTACGACGGTGTGCTGAAAGGTGCGCTCTGCGATCCCCTGCCGACGGTCACGGTGGACGGGAAGCCCTGGACCACGGTCCCGTCGTTCACCGGAAGGGGCGCGCAGGACACCGTGGTGGTGGTCAACCCCAGCAGCGGCCGCATCCACTTCGGCCCCTCCGTGCCGGACCCGAACAACGTTCAGCGGCAGTACGGCGCGGTACCGGCGGAGGGTGTTCTCGTCTCGGCGGCCGACTACCGCACGACCCTCGGTTCCAAGGGCAACGGCGTCAAGGCGGGCACCGTGAACCGGCTGCCCCACCCGGTGGCCGGCGTGGCCGGGGTCACCAGCACCACCGAATCCGCCGGGGGCGTCGACGGCTACACCGACACCAGCGGCGGAACCCTCCAGGCCGGGGTGCACCTGCGCTGCATCCCCTTCGTCACCCCGGACCGGCGCGGCTGGTTCCCCTTCCACATGCTGACTCCCTCCCAGGACTCCTACGACACCCTCCGCCGCGCCCTGCACGCCCGCCAGCCCCCGGGAGTTCCGGTGTGGCTGAGCCCCCCGGGCTACCGCGGCGTCCAGGTCCTGGCCCGGGTGGTGCCGACCGACTACCTCACCGACCGCGACCGCGCCCTGCTCGGCGAGGCCGCGGAACGCGCGCTCTACCGGTGGTTCGACCCCGTCCGCGGCGGCCCGCAGGGAGCCGGATGGCCGCTGGGCCGCCACGCGTACGCCGGGGAGGTGCACCACGTCCTGGAGGACGTCCCCGGCGTGGGCCGGGCCGACATCGTGCGGCTCTTCGAGGTCCGCCCGCCGACCAGCGCCAACGCGGCGGAGGTGGACGTCGTCGACTGCGGCCCCGAGGAGACCGTCTACTCGACCGGCCACCACGTCACCGTCGCCGAAACCCCCTGACCCTCCCTTCGGCCCGCCGGCAATGAATCAGAAAGGCCGCGATCCACCGATGCAACCACCTTCCGACCCGGACCGGACCGACGGGACCGACGTGCACGCCGTTCCCGGGAAGCTCCTCGCCGTGGACTGGGCCTCCGACACCCTGATCGTGGCGGCCCCGGACCCGCAGACGGGCCTCCCCACCGTCGCCACGGCGAAGACCGGTACCAACCCCCGGGCGGTCGCCGTGGGCGCCGGGAGCGCCGTCGCCCACACCGCCAACCACGCCGCGCCCACGGCGGCTCTGTCCTGCGTCCCGCTCGACAAACCCTCCGACGCCAAGTCCTACGGGGCCGCCCGAGGCGCCTGCGCGGTGCTGGCGGACCTCTACGACGACCACGTGTGCCTGGCGTCCTCGGGAGACCGCCTCGTCCAGGTGTTCCACGCCCGGGACACCGCGCCCACCGGCCACGTCACGGTGCCCGGCCGGCCGTTCGCCCTGGCGGCCGGCCGCAGCGGTGCCACCCGCGTCGGGGTGGCGCTCACCGAACCCGACAGCGCGGGCAGGCCGCTCGTCGTGATCGACCTCACCGACCCCGCGCAGCCCGCCCTGCTCCCCCTGCAGGACACCGTGCCCGGGACGGTGCGGGACCTGACGGCCTCGCCGGACGGGAAGTTCCTCTACGCCGTGAGCCGGCTCGACGACGGCTCCGGGAGCCTGACCGTCGTGGACCCGGCGGGTACCCCGCGCGTCATCCGAACGGTCCTGATGGAGGCCGACCCCGTGTCGGTTGCCGTCAGCCGGAACGGCCGTACGCTGGGCGTCGTCTGCCAGGGGTCCGCCTGCCTCTGGGCGGCCGCGCTGGACACGGGCACCGGGCTGCCCGGCGCACCCGTCGTCCTGCCCGTGGTGCTGAGGCCCTCAGCCTTGGCCCTGTCCTCGGACGGTGGTCTCGCCTGCGTCACCAGCCGCACCACCGGGCGGGTCAGCACCCTCCTCCTCGACCTCGCCGACCCCACCCGTCCGGCCGGCGGCAACCGGCGCGACCTCGCCGGCGGCGCGACACCGAGCCACGTCGCCTTCGCCACCGACGGCGCCCACGCCTACCTGACCGACCAGGGGAACCTGCTCACCCTGCGCACCGGGCCGGCCCAGGACGGCACCATCGACACCGGCAAGGACTCGCGGCCGGTGGCCGCCGCCGTCACACCGGACCACACGTGGCTCTGCACCGCCGACTCGGCGTCCAACCACGTCACGGTCACCGAGCTGGCCAAGGAAGGCCCCGCGAAACCCCTCACCCTCGTACCGGCCACGCTCCGACCCTGGGGGATCGCCACCGGCGCCGTCCCCGGCGGCGAACCGTTCGCCTGCGTGACGAGCCCCGACACCGGCACCTTCGCCACCCTCGTCCCGGAAACGGGCCACCGGCTCGGCGACACGGACCACGTCACCACCCATGTGATCGCCCTGCCCCAGGGGACCGAGCCCCGCGGGGTCGCCGTCACCCCGGACGGCCGGCACGCCCTGGTCGCGGACTCCCGCACCGGCCCGACGGCGAAGGACCTGCTGGTCATCGACCTCGCCAGCGGCTCCACCACCATTCCCAAGCCCGTCACCGGCTGCACCAGGCCGGTCGGTGTCGCGGTCGCCGACGACGGCAACACCCTGTACGTCTCCGACTGCCCCGAGGGGATGGGGTGGGGCGACGACTGGGGCCGCATCAGCGTGCTGCGCCGATCGGGCGAGGCCTGGACCCTGGACGAGGGCGCGTCCATCACCAAGGACAGCACCCACCTGCAGGGCCCGCACGAGGTCGCCGTCCACCGCAGCGGCAAGGTGACCACGCTGTACGCCACCAACTACTCCGAGGCCGGGGGCACTCATCCGGCCGCCGACCGCACCGTCTCGGTCTTCACCCGGAGCGACGGCGACACCTGGACGCACCACTACCTCAAGGGCAAGGACGCCAAGAGGGCGGTGAGCCAGCCGCACGGGATCGCGGTGTCGCCGGACGGGCAGCGGCTGTACGTGTCGAGCAGTAAGACGGGCACGGTGGCCCAGTTCAGCCTGGACGGCGAGTCGTCGGTTCTGGAGTGCTGGTTGGAGACGTCGAAACAGGAGGACAACTGGGCATCGCTGGCCCTCTCCGCGGACGGCACCTACCTCTACGCCACCTCGCAGAACACCGACCAGGTGTACGGCATCGCCGTACCGCAGGCGGCGGACGCCCAGATGACAGCCCTGGACAACCTGGAGAAGGTGACAGCACCGCGAGCAGTGGCGGCCTCCGGCAGCGGCACCCTGCACATCGCCACCCGCCCGTCCGGCGGGACCCCGCAACTGTTCACCGTCACCCTCGACCCCGACAACCGGCTGAAAGCACTTCACGCCGTCCCGGACGAGGAGCCGCTCGCCGAAGGCGGGTGCAACGGCGTGGCCGCCCTTTCCGCGGACGGACCCGTCTTCCTGACGGACGACACACCGGGCACGGTGGAGGTCCGCGGTACCCAGGTGAGGCAGCTGCCGCTGGGGGACGCCGAATCCCGGCTGTGGGACGTCACCTGCACTCCGGACGGGCGGTACGCGTGCGTCACCGACCGGAACGCGAGCAAGCCCGCCGTGCACACGGTGCGACTCGCCGACCCGTGGCCGGTGACGGCCGTGACGGTTCCGGCCGACCCGATGGGTGTCACCTGCTCCCCGGACGGCCTGCACGCCTACGTCGCCTGCCACCAGAGTAAAAGCATCAGCGTGCTGCGCCGCCCCCCGGTGCTGCTCGACGTCCCGCCTGTGCCCCTCACTCCGCCGGAGGCTCCCAAGGCCGCCGCGGCCCACCCGGACGGCGAGCACCTCTACCGGGTGTGCGGCGACGACGTCATCCCGGTCCGGCTGTCCGGCACCGACGACGGACAGAAGCTGTCCGTTCCCGGCGCGTGCGCCCTGGCGACCCGCGCCGGCGGGAAGTTCGGGTACGTCCTCAGTGCCGGAGCCCAACCGACGGTGCGGGCCCTGGACCTCTCCACCCCGAACGCACCGAAACCCACCGGAGCGCCGCTGGACCTGGGCACGGGAGCGACACCGACGGCGTTCGCCCTGAACCCGTCGCCGCCCCACCGGGCCTACGCGGCCGGCAGCACGGCCGGTGGAACCGGCGTCCTGTGGGTCCTGGACCTCACCGCGGCCGACAGACCGGCACTGCTCACCACCGTTCCCGTCGGTGTTCCGGTCACCGCCCTGGCCCTGCTCCCGGGCAGCCCCGGGCACCTGTACCTGCTGGCCCCGGCCGGTGCGTCGGGCAGCGCTCTGCATGTGTGGGAACTCCCCGCCGACGATCCGTCGACAGTGGTCGAACGTTCCCGGGCCCGGCTCGACCTGGGGGGCCGTCCGCGCTCGATGGCCCTGCACCCCGGCGGTGGTCACGCCTACGTCAGCACCGAGGACCACCGGGTGCACCTGGTCGACCTGACCGATCCCGGCGCTCCGGCCCCGGTCGGCAGCATCGACGTCACGGAAGCCGGCGTGCTGGCCGCGAGGCCGGACGGGAACGGAGCATGGCTCGTCCGGAGCGCCGAGGTCACCGGAGTGGGACTCGGCGCGCCGGCGGCGGCCGGTGCCCCCTGGACCGGGCTGACCGCACCGCAGAACCTCGCCGTGACCGCGGACGGCAGCCGGGTCCTGGTGACCGGCGAGAACAGCGGGGTCCTGCACATCGTCGACGCCGCCACCGGCCGGTTCCGTCGGTCCGTGTCGAGCGGCGCCGGCCTCGCCGGTGTCGCCGCGCACCCCGACCCCGCGAAGGAACGGGCCTACGTCGCCGACACCGGGAACGGCCGGCTGGTGATCGTCGACACCGCCGCCCCGAGGCGGACCGGCAGCCAACCGGTCGGCCTCGACGTCCGGCAGGTCATCTGCGAGTGACCGAACGGTCAGTCGACGGTGATGTCCTCGTAGGTGATCGTCACCTGCTCGGTGGCGGGCCCCGACTCGGCGGCACCCAGCGTCGGCCCGGTCCACCGTGACGCCCACGCGTTCGCCAGGTGGATGCGTCTGACCGTGTTCCGCTTCGCATCCATCAGCGAGACGGTGACGTTCTGCCGGGCACTGTCGAGATCGGCGTTGACCAGCGTCGCCTTGATCCAGTCCGTGAACGCCTTGCTCTTGTCCATGCCCCTGGTCACGGTGATCTCCCCGCTGCGCCGGGCACCGGGTTGCTTGCGCACCACCAGCTGCCCCGTCGCGGAGACCTGGCGCACCTCCACCACGTCCTGCTCCAGGGTCAGCCCGGACACGTCCTGGACCGTCTCCACCTGGAACTTGCCGAGCTCGATGGCGAAGGCGTTGGCACTGAACGAGTCACCTGTCAGCATCGTGATCCACTCCTCTCCTCGGTTTGCGGGTCAGCTGGTCTGGGCCGGCTGGCCGGTGATCTGCGTGAGGGTGAAGTGGACGAACTCCGCCGGCCGTACAGGAGCGACGCCGACCGCGCAGATCACCTTGCCCGCGTCGATCGTGTCGGGCGTGTTGTTGGTGTCGTCGCAGGTGACGTAGAAGGCCTCCGCCGGGGTACGGCCGAGCAGGGCGCCCTGCCGCCACTGGTCGGTGAGGAAGCTGGTGACGGCATGTCGGAGGCTGGCCCACAACCGCTGGTCATTGGGTTCGAACACGGCCCAGGTGGACGACTGCTTGATGGACTCGGCGAGGAAGCAGACCAGGCGCCGTACGTTCAGGTAGCGCCAGTCGCGGGTCCTGGAGCGGGTACGCGCCCCCCACACCAGCAGCCCCTGCCCGGGCAGGACCCGCATGCAGTTCAGCCCCAGCTCGTTGAGCTCGCCGTGCTGCGCGTCGCTCAGCAGAGTGGGGAGTTCCAGCACGCCCCGGAGGTTCTGGTTGGCCGGAGCCTTGAACACCCCGCGCTCCGCGTCGGTCCGTGCCCAGACTCCGGCGATGTGCCCGCACGGCGGAACGGTCGAGCGCTCGCCGTTCAGGTCGAGGACGGTCAGCCAGGGGTAGTAGAGGGCGGTGAACTCGGCGTCGGTCGTGTCCTGCGACGGGAGGAGACCGAGGAAGGTCTTCACCTGTTCGCTGTTCAGGTCGCGGGGCGGCTCCACCACGGCGACCCGGTTGCGCATGTCGGAGCAGTGGGCCACCACCAGGCCGACCAGCTCCGCGAACTTGTCGTGTGCGCCTTGGGCGCCGATCCACAGATCCGGGGCGGTGACCATCGAGACGTCGTGCAGGGTACGCAGCCCGGCCAGCCCGGTTCTCTTCAGATCATCGCCATTGAGCGCAGCCTTGAAGTCACCCTCGCGGCTGAGGGGGACGATGTAGCAGGCTGTTCCGCCGTTGGCGAAGAATCCGTACACCGCGTCCGGCAGGAACGACGGTCGGGCCTGCATGATCGCCCAGTATTCCTCCTGGATCTCGTCCTCGTGCTTCTTGGCCGCCACGAACGCCTTGACCGCGTCGTCCCAGCACAGATAGGCGTCAAGGGACTTGGTGAGCTTCGTGATGGAGTCGGAGACCACCTTCTTGTCCACCTCGGTGAGCTTGTCACCGTTCTTCTGCTTGTTCTGGACGGCGAGGAGCTTGTCGAATTCGGGTTCGGTGAGCTCCTTCGGCACGGCCAGACTCTTGAATTTCTCCTGGGCGTCCTGCCGCGACTGGTCGAGCTTCTCGCGGTATTCCGTGCTCTTCTTGAGCTCTTTCTCCAGGGCGTCCAGCGTCACCCCCGGTTGGTGGTGGAACAGGTCAATGAATTCGGTCCAGCTCCGTACCAGCCGTGGTGTCGCGGGATCATCCGGGGTCTTCACGGTGAAGCCGAGGAACGCCGGGGTGGAGGTTCCCACGCCGGTGATCGTGTGAATGCCGCTGGAGAGTTCGTCGATGTAGACACCAGGGGCCAGGGGATTCGGGGACATGGGCGTCACACCCTTGTGGCTCGGGCCGTCCGGCAGCGGGCGGCCGATCGGTCAGGTCACCCGAACCGGCGGAACGAGGGTTCCGTCGCGCGCAGGTCGTTGTGTGCGGCGCGGTCACGCACATGCGCCCAGCGAACCATTCGTGCACCATCGGAATGTCGCGACATGAGGACAGGTCGCCCGGAGGCACCACAGCCGGGACACGGGTGGGCGGGTCGGTGGCCGTAGCCGTCGCCGGGCGTCGCCTCGTCCCGCCCTCCCGATGGGGCAACGGATCAGCAGGAGGTCGTATGAACGCCGACAGCACGTCGCCGAACCACAGCGTCGTCGAGGCATGGGTGGCAGAGGTGGAGCCGGACGGCGGAAGCCGGGTCAGGCTCCGGTTCCCGGCGTCCGGCCGTGCGGAGCCCGGCGGTTGGTGCCAGGTCCTGGGAACGGCCGCGGAGCCGTTCCTCGCCCTGGGGGACCGGGTGCTGGCCGCGTTCGTCCAGGGTGACCCGGACCGCGCGGTGGTGCTGGGCCGCCTGCCCGGCGGGGAGAACGGGACGGACGCGGAGGCAGGCGAAGTCGGCCGACGGGTGATCCGCTCCGGGCACGGCCATGAAGTGGTGCTGGACGACTCCTCGTCCTCGGCGGCCGTCACGATCAGGTCGGCCGCCGGGCACGTGGTGGACCTGGACGAGGAAGGGTCCACCCTCCGGATCGCGCTGGCCCCGGGCGGTGCCGTCACTCTGGCGGGGAAGGGGGACTACGAGGTCACGTCATCGACGAAGATCTTCCTGAAGGCGCCGGAGGTGACGGTGGACTCGCCCGCCATCAACCTCGGCGGCGACGCCACCGCCCAGCCGCTGCTCCTGGGCCAGGCGATGTTCGCCGCGTTCAACGCGCACACCCACGCGACCGCCGGCCCCGGAACGCCGTCGCCGCCGGTGCCGCTGCTCACCCCCGCTGTCTTCGCCAAGAAGGCCCGCACCGCCTAGAAAGGCCCGCACCGCCTAGACGGGAGGCGGGGGTGGGGGAGGGGGAGGGGCGCTCGCCGGCGGTGCGGAGGGGGCCGGTTCCGGTGCCGGGGTCGCACCGAATTCGCGGTTGAGAGTTTCCATGATGGACTCGGCCCAGCTCCGGGAGACCTGAGAGGTGCCCTCCTTCTTTTTGAGGATGTTGCTCACGAAGAACTGCGAGGAATTGGACGAGCGCGAGGTCCAGTTGAAGGACTTGACCAAGCCGTCTTCTCCTTGGGCCACGGAGAACCCCACACAGTCCTCCTGTTGCAGGCCGATGATCTCGGCGAGCTGGGTGTGGCTCGGGGTCCCGGTGGGGGGTCGGGACGGGCCGGCGGCGATCCGCTCCGCCACCGTCCGTTCCTCCACCCGGGCCTGGTCGGCAGCTCGGTTGACGGCCTGCGCTCCCCGGCCGCCGCCGGCGGTGTGCACGACGGGCATGGCGCGGTAGTCGGCGATTCCGCCGATCGGGAAAGGGGTCGACCTCCCGGCCGGCTTCAGCGGTACCAGATGGATGGTGCGGGTGGGAAGGTGCACCAGTCCGGTGAAGGAGTTGTCGGGCGCGCCGTCTTCCCAGATGCGGCGGCTGACGGGGTCGATCCGCAGCGTGTGAGGGGGTGGCAGGCGCGGCTGTGTGAGGATCCGTTCGTCCGGCGTCCAGTTGGGATTGAGTCGGGCGTTCGGGGCCTCGGTGATTCCGTGGACGGTCAGGAGTTCCGCGATCCTCCGGTCGATCGCCGCGGCCAGTTCGGTGCCCGTTCCGGCGGAAAGACGCGCGGTGCGCAGTTGGGGAAGCGTCGCGTAGGCGAGGAACAGGTCCGGGCGCACGGGGCCGGGACGCCGGAACGTCGTCGTCGCGAGGTCGAGTGCGGGGCTGGGCTGCCTGCCAGCCGGTCCGGCGACGGGGCCGGTCGAGCCCGGGAGGCTTCTTCGGCGCGGAGGGTGGTGCGGCACTGCGGTCTCCTCCGTGTCAGACGTTGCAGGCGACAACTCGCCAGGTGACGAGCTTCACCGAGAGCCACTGATTGAAGTACCGGACCGCATCGCCGGGTCGGGCGAACCCTTGCGTGCCTTTCTTGGGCTTGGCTTTCACCCACGGCGCCAGGGTGGCGGTTTTCGCCAACCCGTAGGACATCACCCCGTCCTCGGGCTTCGCATGGACGCCGGTGTAGGAGAAGAGGTCGTCCTCCAGTGACACGGAAGGATCGATGGCGAACTCGACCAGGTACCCAGGCTTACCGAGATACCGCTCCGCGTACTGCCGCGTGGGGGACAGCCCCTGGTAGCCCTTCTCCTGCACCGGCATCTGATCCGTCCGCTCCAGATGGCGGAACTCCTCTTCCGTCATGGCTCGGTAGAAGCATGTTCGGTCGGTGCGGGACGGTGCCGAGTACTGGCTGAAAGCGGCACCCTTTCCGGTTTCCCGGGAGAAGGCGAGGAGGCCGCCCCGTCGGGACACCTCCCGTCCCGTCCTGTGGGCGGGCGGTTGCTGGGACCGGTTGTCGTTCAGGGGTCCGGCTTTCTTCGGGTGTGCGTACACGGGGAACTCCGGTCAGTCGGGGCCGGGGAGGGTGAACTTCTGCTCGTCGACGTAGCGGTTCAGCTTGTGGTGTTCGATCCGTACGGCGTCCAGCAGGTCGGCGGTGCCGATGGGCCGGCCGTCGTGGGCCGCGCGATAGGCGGCGGTGGTGGCGCAGCAGCGGATGTCCCCACCGGTCAGCTCGAACCTGCGGGCGAGCAGGGTGAGGTCGAGGCCGTCGGTGCGTGGCGCGGACGGCCCGAGGCAGGCGTCCCAGAGGGCGCGGCGTCCCTCCTCGTCCGGGAGGGGGAAGGGGATGACGAAGTCGAAACGGCGCAGGTAGGCGCTGTCGATGTTGGCGTGGAGGTTCGAGGTGAGGAGGGTGACCCCGTCGAAGGCCTCCAGACGCTGGAGCAGGTAGGCGGTGGTGGCGTTCGCGTGGCGGTCGTGGGCGTCGCGGACGGCGGTGCGGGTGCTGAACACGGCGTCGGCCTCGTCGAAGAGGAGGATCCCGTTGAGGCCTTCCGCCTCGGCGAAGAGGTTCTCCAGGTGCTTCTCGGTGTCGCCGATGTACTTGCTCATGACGGTGGAGAGGTCCACCACGTGCAGGTCGAAGCCGAGGTCGGCGGCGACCACTTCGGCCGCGAGGGTCTTTCCGGTGCCGGAGGGGCCGGTGAACAGGGCGCTCACACCGTGTCCGCGGGCGGCTCCCGGGCGCAGGCCCCATTCGCCCAGCACCCGGTCGCGGTGGCGCACCCGGTTGGCGAGGGCCCGCAGGCTGCCGGCGGTCGGGTCCGGGAGCACCAGGTCCGCCCATCGCGCGGCGGGATCCACCCGGCGTGCGAGGCGGGTCAGGGCACCGCCGCGGTGCAGGCGGGCCGCGGCGGCCAGGTCCCCCGGGGCCGGGGCGCGGTCCATGGAGTGGGCCTGGCGGCGGGCGGTGGCCACGACGGCGGGGACCAGGTGCGGCGCCAGCCGGTAGGAGGCCATGAGGCCGGCCACGCGGTCCGGGTCCAGGCCCGGCAGGCCGGCCAGTTCGGCGCGCCAGAGTGCGGCCCGTTCGGTGGCCGTGGTCGCGGGGCAGTCCAGGAACACCGGGGCGAGGCGGGTCGGTGCGGTGTCCCCGGGGTTCGTGCCGGTCAGGACCAGAGGGAGCACGCCCGCGGCTTCGGCGAGGCGCGACCACAGCTCCGGCGCGCGGTCGTGGTCGTGGTCGGCCGTGGTCGAGGGCGGCAGGACGACCAGCAGGACGGCCTCGCGCAGCCGGGCTTCCAGGACGGTAGCGGCCAGGAGGGCGTCCGCGTCGGAATGGGCGCCGAGGCCGTCCCAGTCCAGACGCAGGACCGGGTGGCCGAGTGCGTGCGCTGCCGCGGCGGCGACCGTCTCGGCTTCTCCGCCGGCGTGCCCGGGTCGGTGGCGGAGGTGGACGGGCCGCCTTTCGGGCGCGCCCAGGACCGCCGCGAGGCGGTCGGCGGCCGCCCGGACCGGGCCCGGCAGCGGTGGTGGCGTCGGGAGGGAGGTCAGGAACGGGCGCAGCCGACGGGGGAACGCGTCGTGGCCGAGGAGGTGGTCGGCGACCCGGTCGGGAACGCACAGGGCCCTGGACAGGAAGGGGCGGCCGGAGTCCTCCACGGCCAGCAGCCCGCCGGAGCGTAACGGCCCGGTGGGCGAGACGACTGCCCTCGCGGTGGTCGAGAGGGCGGGCACGCCGCTGAGGGTGAGGGCGAGGGCGACGGTCGCATGGGGAAGCGTCGGGTCGTCGTTGAGGCAGGCGTAGAGGTGTTCGAAGCGGCGGTCGAGGTCGGGGGCGAGAGCGATGAGGAACACCGACAGGTCGACGGGGCCCAGGCCGAAGGTGTGCGCGAGGCGGCGCAGCGGTGACGACCGGGTGGCGTGCTCGGCGGGCGATTCGAGCGTGGTGAAGGGCACCGCGTCCTCGTCGTCCGGTGGACCGGGGGAGCCCGTCGGCGTCGTGCGCGAGGAGAGGGCGTGGTGCACCCGCCGTTCCAGCGAGGCGAGCTGGTCCAGGAGGCAGGTATGTCCGGTGACGCCCGCCGCGGGCAGGGGCCGAACCGGGGACTCGGCGGGCGGGGCCTCGAAGGACGGAGTGGCGGTCTGTGTCATGGCCGGCCCCCGGTGGGCACGGTGGTGTCGGCTGACGGCCCGTCGTCCGCCGGGCTGCCCGTCCCCTCCGGGTTCTCCACCCCGGGGTGGACGGTGACGACCGGGTCGTACCGCACCACCAGGACCTCCGTCGGTGGATCGTAGGCGGGCAGCGGAACGCTCACCGTGACGTGCAGGGAAGGGGAGAGCGCGTTGTCCACCGCGTTCCACAGCTCGGCGTGCGTACGGTCCCCGGCCCACGGCAGGCCGACGTGGAACGGGGCCGTGGAGTCGGAGTCGGCGGCACCGAGGTCGAGGGAGCGTACGTGGGTCAGGGCGGCGAAGAGCCGCCCCAGCAGCTTGTGGTGGTCCTGTGGGGCGCCGCCCCACGTGCTGATCAGATAGGACACCCGGGCGTAGCGGGGAGGATCCGACTCCAGGACGAATGGAAGGGGCCATCCGCCGGCGCGTACGCTGCCGGCCTGACGGCGTTCCAGGTCCTCGCACACGTCGTAGAGATAGACGTTCACGGTGTTCGCCGCTGCATGGGCACTCCAGGCGCGGGTGGGCACCGCGAAGTCGACGCGCACGCCCGGCAGCCGGTCGGTGATGACCTTCTCCAACGCCAGATCCACGAGGTTGAACACCGAGTTCCCTTCGTCCCGGGGGGCCGGGCGGCGCAGTCCGGCCGATCCGCAGCACCTGCAGTGTCCGGCCTGGGCGGCGGACACGCCCGGCAGGAGGTGGGGGAGTCCGCCCAACCGGCCCAGCGGGAACTGAAGCCAGGCCGGCAGGGCCCGGCGGCCGCCGGCTCAGGAGTCGATGCCCTCCCAGCCGCGGCGCGGCGCGCGCTCGGCCGGCTGCCCGGCGGGGCGGCTGCGGTAGACCAGGTACGGGCGGAACAGGTAGAACCACGGCGCGCTGAACATGTGCACCAGCCGGGTGTACGGCACCACGGCGATCACCAGCATGCCGAGCACGGCGTGGGCCTGGCAGGTGGTGGGGACGCCGGCCCACAGGCCGGTGTCGGGCCGCAGGGTGAACAGGCTGCGGGCCCAGGGGGCGATGGTGGAGCGGTAGTCGTAGCCCCCGCTCGGGCCGGAGTTGGTGAGTTTGCTGTACAGGCCGAGGCAGATCTCGCCGAAGAGCAGCAGGTCGAGCTTGCCCTCCGGGGCCTCGTCGCGCCAGCGCACGTCGCGCGGACGGACCGACTCGGGGGCCTCGGCGGCGCGCAGACCGGAGTGGGTGCCGAGCAGGTGCCGGGAGAAGTACTCGGCGCCCTTCGCGGAGGGACCGAACAGGTTGGAGCGCCACAGGGTGAGTACCCGCGGCCAGTTCCCGGGGGCGTCCGGGTCCTCGCCGGCGAACCGCAGCGTCCCGGCCCCGAGCTCCGCCACGGTGGAGGCCACCGGGTCCTCGGCGTCCCCGAGGTCCAGCGGGTTGCGGTCGAAGGTCGGGTAGGAGGGCATCCAGCCGGTGCGGGCGGCCTGGGCCAGGCAGTCGGCGGCGGTCATCCCCCGGAAGGCCCCGGAGCCCAGCGGGGAGGCGAGCACCTCGGCGCGGAAGTGGTCGTAGCGCCACTGGTCGGTGTGGAGGAAGAACCACCCGGTGCCGATGGCCTGCCGCGCGGGGCGGGCCCAGTCGGCGGCCCCGGCCAGCGTCGCCCAGCCGGTGGACGGGCGGCACTTCTCCTGCCCGACGTAGTGCGCCCAGCCGCCGCCGTCGCCGCCCTGACCGCCGCGACGGCGACGCGGGTGGACTGGCTGCGCCCACTCGGCCGGGTGCTGCTGTGGATCTCGGCGGGCGCCCGGCTGCTGACGGCGGCCGGCTTCCTCGCCGCCGCGTCACGGTGGCCCCGGGTGCGCCGCGTCCTGTGGCGCGTCCGCTGACGTTCACCCGGATTTCGCCGGGAGGACGGCACGCGCCCTTCCCGTGCCTGAGGTTCCGTCATATCGTCGTCCCCCGTCGACGGCGCCGGTGCGCCCGGTCACGGCCCGAGCCACCTCACCACAGCGGGGACGATCATGAAGAGTCTTGCGGCGCGTCTGCTCGCCCTGGCCGCGGCCCTGCCGGTGCTCGCCGTCCTGGCGGCGGGCCCCGGGGTCGCGGCGCCGGACGGCGGACCCGAGGCCCGACCGGCCGCGTCCTGGACCGGACCGCTGAGCACCCGCGGGCGCTACGTGGTGGACGCCGACGGTGAGCGCTTCAAGCTGAAGTCCGCCAACTGGGCCGGTGCGCAGGGCACCTGGCAGGGCAGCGGGAGCGCCGACGATCCGGCGAACAACCAGGCCGGGCAGGTGTCGCACAACATCCCGCTGGGCCTGGACCGGGTGCCGGTGGCCCGGCTGCTGGCCGACTTCCACGGGCTCGGCGTCAACAGCATCCGGCTGCCGTTCGCCAACGCGATGATCCACGACACCGTCCCCGTCCCGGACTCCGCCGTCGCCGCCAACCCCCAGCTGCGCGGCCGGACCCCGCTCCAGGTCTTCGACGCCGTGGTGGCCGCGCTCACCGCCGACGGCTTCGCGGTGATCCTCAACAACCACACCACGAGCTACCGCTTCTGCTGCGGCCTGGACGGCAACGAGCGCTGGAACAGCGGCCAGTCGACCGCGCAGTGGGAGGACGACTGGCTGTTCATGGTGAACCGCTACAAGGCCGACAAGCGGGTGGTCGGCGCCGACCTGCGCAACGAGGTCCGCCGGGACGTCTGGGACGACCCCAACTGGGGCCTCGGCGACGCCCACGACGAGTACGCCGCCTTCGAGGAGGCGGGCAACCGCATCCTCCAGGCCGACCCGGACCTGCTGGTCGTCATGGAGGGCATCAACTGGTACGGCGTCCCCGCCGCGGGGTTCAGCCACGGCCGCCCGATGCTCACCCCGGTGCGCAACCTCTCCAACACCCTGATCGACTCCGGCAAGCTGGTCTACTCCGCGCACTTCTACGCCTACACCGGCCCGGCCAACACCGGTGCGGGCAGCGGCCCGGGATCCACCGCCGACCCGCGCTACCAGGACTTCACCCCGGAGCAGCTCGCCCGGGTGGTGGACGACGAGGCGCTGTTCGTCACCGGGGCCGGGCAGCACTTCACCGCCCCGGTGTGGATCAGCGAGTTCGGCGCGGGCGGCCGGGGCTCGACCGACGCCAAGGAGCAGGCCTGGCTGCACGCGTTCACCGACATCCTGGTCCGCGAGGACGCCGACTTCGCCTTCTGGCCGCTGGTCGGCTGGGCCGACGCCGCCGGCCGCCCGCTGGACACCTGGGCGCTGCTCTCCTACGGCCCCGACGGCAGGCGCACCGGCCTCACCGACCCCGGCGACTGGCGGGCCGCCGACTGGACGAGGCTGATCGACGCCCCGGCGGCGAGCGGCCCGGTGCCTGCGGTGACCCACTGGAACCTGCTCGCCCTCGACCACGGCGACCAGGACCTCTCCCGGCGGATGCTCGCCCGCGCGGACTGGAGCCCGGGCAACCGCAAGGGCAACTGCCCGGACGGCCAGCGGCTGACCGCCCTCGCTCGCGGCGACAGCCGGGCGCTGTGCACCGACGCGGGCGAACCGGCCGCCGGCAGCGGCGACTGGACCACCGTCACCGACGAGCGCTACGTCACCGGGGGCGACTGGGCGTCCGGCTACGACAAGCTCCAGTGCCCCGACCGCACCTTCGCGGTCGGCTACGGCGTGCACGGCAACGGCATGGCCGCCCTGCTGTGCGCACCCGCGGCCGCCCCGCTGCCGCTGAACGGCCGCACCCTCTGGTTCGACCGGGGCGACAACCGGCCCGCCACGGGCGGCTCGGTGGCGAGCGACTGGGCGCCGGGCCGCTACAAGGGCCAGTGCGCGGACGGCGAGTACCTGGCCGGTGTCGCCTCCACCTGGCAGCGCCTCCAGTACGGGGCCCCGGCCGCCCTGCTCTGCCGCCCGCTCGCCTGATCCGGAGCCGGCCCGGGGCGGTTCCGCGGCGTCACGCGGACCCGCCGGGGTAGCCCGGAGCGGCGCGCCCCGGGCGGGGCACGGCCGGGCGAGGGCGCGGGGCCCGTCGGCGCCCCGTGGTCCGGTCGGCGGGCGGTACGACGATGACGAACGATCAGAAGGCCTCCCGGGACGGCATTCCCGCAGGCTGGACGCGTTCATGACGCCTTTGTCAGCGGGGTGGACGACCCTTGACGGCGGTGGGCATCTCTGCCAACCTCTCGGCAGGTCTGGACCAAGATCGGTCTTTTTCATCGGGGGAGAGGACCGGCTCCGAACCGGTCGTGCGCAGGGGGGATCTGCGGGCCGGGAGGGTCGAGGCCGGAGCGGCCCGTCGGCCGGCCGGGAGCCGGTCGGACGCCACCCGGAGGCCGGGCCGCCAGAGCATCCGCGGTGCCGGCCACGTCGGCGCCCGGCCACGGGGAACGCGCCATTCACCGACTGCCGAATCGAGCCGCACATGCCACACTCCCTCCCCCTGCCCGCCTCGCCCTTCCAGCGGGGCGTCTGGTTCACCGAGCGCCTCGGCCGGGCGCACGGGGTGTTCCACATGCCCGTCCTGCTCTCCTTCGACCGGGTCGACGCCGAGGCCCTCGCCCGGGCCGTCTCGACGGTGACGGCACGTCACCCCGCCCTGTCCCGGGTGTTCGTGGAACGCGACGGCAGCCTCGTGCTGGAGCCCGGCCCCGTCCCGGTCCTCGACGTGGTCGACGCCTCCGAGGAGTGCGCGCGGGGCCGGGAGAAGCGGCTGGCCGAGGACACGGCACGACCGTTCGACCTCCAGGCGGGCCCCTTGGCCCGGTTCACCCTCTACCGCGGCAGCGGTGAGGCGGCGGAACTGCTGGCCGTCGTGCACCACGCGGTCTTCGACGGGGAGTCGAAGGACATCCTGGTGGCGGAACTCGCCGCGGCCTACGCGCAGGCCCTGGGCGAGGCCGCCCCGGCCGCCGACCGGATCCCGTCCGCGCCCCTCTCCCCGCCCGACCCCGACCTCGTCCGCCGGGCCGCCGACTGGTACGACCCGCGGTGGGCCGCGGCGACGGAGCCCGTCCTCCCGGGACTGCCGCACGCCGTCACGGCCCCGGCGTCCGGCGAGTCCGACGCGTGGCGGATCGACGCGCGGGGCCGGGCGGACCTGGCCGAGGCCGCCGAGCGCTGCGGCGTCACCGTCTTCGAGTTCCTGCTCGCCGCCCTGCACGCCCTGCTGCTGCGCTACGGCGGCGAGGCCGTCCCGGTCGCCGTGCCGCTGTCCGTCCGGACCCCCGAACAGGCCGGGGAGATCGGGCTGTTCGTCAACGAGCTGCCGGTGCACGCACCGGCCGGGGTGACCGCCCGGACGTCCTTCGCCGCCTTTGCCCGGGCCGTGCGGGCCGAGGCCCGTGGCGGGTACCCGTTCCGCCCGGTGCCCTTCGGTGCGGCGGTCGGCGGCCTCACGCCGCGCGCCGGGCTGGCCCCCGTGTCGTTCGGCTACCGGCGCGGCGCGGCCGCGGACCCGGTGTTCCCGGGAAGCACCGTGCGGGTGGACCGCGCGGTGTTCAACGGCGCCGCCCGCAACACCCTGCACCTCCAGGCTGTCGACACCGCCGACGGGCTCGCGTTCTCGCTCCAGTACGCTCCGGCGGTCCTGTCGCCGGAGGCCGTGGACCGGATCGCCGGGCACTGGACGGCCCTGCTGGAGGCCGCGACGGCCGCGCCCGAGACGCCGCTGAGCGCCCTGCCGCTGCTGGGCGAGTGCGAGCGGCACCTGGTGGCGGAGGAGTGGAACGCCACCGCCCACGCCTATCCGCGCGAGCGCGCGGCGCTGGACCTGGTGCGGGATCGGGCCGCCGAGACGCCGGACGCCGTCGCCGTCAGCGCGGGCACCGAGCGGCTGACCTACCGCGCGCTGGTGGAGCGGATCGACGAACTGGCCGCCGTCCTGGGCGGGGCCGGGGTCCGCCGCGGTGACGTCGTCGCCCTGCACCTGGAGCGCTCCGCCGACCTGCCCGCCGTCCTGCTCGCGGTGCACGCCGCCGGGGCCGCCTACCTGCCGCTCGACCCCGGCCACCCCGCCGAGCGGCTCGCGTTCCTGCTCGCCGACTCGGGCGCCGCCCTGCTGGTCGCCGACCGGGAGCCCGCTGCCGACGTGGTGGCGGCGGCACCGGCCGTCCTGCGCCTCGGCGGCGGCCGCACGGAACCGACGGCCCCGGGGGCGGAGCCGGCCCCGTCCGGCGACCTCGCCTACGTGCTGTACACCTCCGGCTCGACCGGGCGGCCCAAGGGCGTGGAGATCGGGCACCGGGCCCTGGTGAACCTCCTGACCTCCTTCGCGGACCGGCTGGGCTCGGGACCGCAGGACGTCTGGCTCGGCCTGACCTCGCTCTCCTTCGACATATCCGGGCTGGAGATCCTGCTGCCGCTGGTCACCGGCGGCCGGCTGGTCCTCGCACCGGACGGCGCCGCCCTGGACGCGCCGGGCACCGTCGGGCTGATCCGGCGGGAGGGCGTGACCCATCTGCAGGCGACCCCCTCGGGCTGGCGCGTGCTGCTCAGCGCCGGGCCCCTGCCGGCCGGGCTGACCGGGATCGTGGGCGGGGAGGCGCTGCCGCTCCCGCTGGCCCGCGAGCTCCGGGGCTCCCTCGGCCGGCTGATCAACGGGTACGGCCCGACCGAGGCGACGATCTACGCCACCTGCGCCGACGTCCCCGCGGAGCCGGACACCGTGGTGATCGGCCGGCCGGTCGCCAACACCAGGGCGTACGTCCTGGACGCCGACGGCCTCCCGGTGCCGATCGGGATCCCCGGAGAGCTCCACCTGGGCGGCGACGGCCTCGCGGACGGCTACCGGGGGCGGCCCGAACTGACGGCGGAACGATTCGTCGGTGACCCGTTCGCCGGCGGCCGGATGTACCGCACCGGCGACCTCGTGGCGTGGACGCGGGACGGCGAACTGGAGTTCCACGGCCGGATCGACGACCAGGTGAAGATCCGCGGCCACCGGATCGAACTCGGCGAGATCGAGGCCGCGCTGCTCGACCACCCGGCCGTCGCCGCGGCGGCCGTCGCCGTCCGCGAGCAGGCCGAGGGGGAGCCCGCCCTCGTGGGCTACCGGGTGCCCGCTCCCGACAGCGCACCGCTGCCCGACGCGGACCTGCGGGACCACCTGCTGCGCACCCTGCCCGCGATCATGGTGCCCCGGCAGTTCGTCACCCTCGACCGCCTGCCGCTCACCCCGAGCGGCAAGCTCGACCGGCGCGCGCTGCCCGACCCGCCGCGCGAGCGGGCCGCGGTAGCGGCGGAGGCCGACGACGTCACGGCGGGCGTCCTGGCGATCTGGGAGGAGGTCCTGGGTGTCTGCGGCCTCGGCCCCGAGGACGACCTCTTCGACCACGGCGGACACTCGCTGACGATCATCCAGATCACCGCCCGGATCCGCGCCGCCTTCGGGGTCGAGCTCGCCTTCGACCTGTTCTTCGACGCCTCCACCCCGGCTGCCCTGGCCGACGTCGTGCGAGAGCGGCGTTGACCGCCGCCGACCGCCCCTGCGCGTCCTCCCCGCTCCACGCCCGAACGGACTGCCGATGACCGACACCCAGGACCTGCCCGCAGACTGGTCCGCCACCAAACGATCCCTCCTCGCCCAGCGCCTGCGCGGCGCCGTGGCCCCGGTGCGGGTGGTCGAGCCCCGCCCGGAGGGCAGCGCCCCGCCCCTGTCCAGCGGACAGGAACGGCTCTGGTTCATGGACCAGTTCTCGCCCGGCGGGACGGCCTACACGCTCGCCCCGGCCCGGCGGCTGCGCGGCCCGCTGGACCGCTCGGCGCTGGACACCGCCCTGGCCGCCCTGGTGGCACGGCACGAGGGCCTGCGGATGACCTTCCCGGTCACGGAGGACGGCAGGGCCGAGGTCCTGATCGCCGAACCGGGCCCCTTCGCCGCCGCGTTCGTGGACGCCTCGGACGATCCCGACCCCGGCCGAAGAGCCGCCGACGAGATCGGGGCGCTGGTCGCCAGACCCTTCGACCTCGCGACCGGGCCGCTGCTGCGCGCCCTGCTCGTCCGGCTCTCCGCCGAGGACCACGTCCTCGCCCTGGTCATGCACCACATCGTCGGCGACGGCTGGTCGATCGACATCCTCAACCGCGAACTGGACCTGCTCCACGCCCGGTACGCCCACGGCACGGAGCACGAACTCCCGCCCGTCCCCGTCCAGTTCGGGGACTACGCGCGCTGGCAGCGGGACCGGCTGGACAGCGGCGCCCTGGCCGCCTCCCGCGACTACTGGCGGACCGAACTCGCCGACGTCCCCGCCCTGGAACTGCCCGTCGACCGCCCCCGGCCGCCGCTGCTCACCTTCGACGGCGCCGCCGTGGAACTGCACTGGAGCCCGGAACTCGCCCGCGCCGTCGCCGAGTGCGCCCGCGCCCGCGGCGCGTCGACGTACATGGTGCTGATGGCCGGGCTCCAGGTGCTGCTCGGCCGGCACACCGGCCAGCGGGACTTCGCGATCGGTTCGGCCGTGGCCGGCCGTCTCCACCGGGAACTGGAGGCGGTGGTCGGGGCCTTCGTCAACATGCTGCCGATCCGCGCCCGGCTGGACGAAGGACTCACCTTCGGACAGCTGGTCGGCCGGGTGCGGGAGACCACGCTGAACGCCTACACCCACCAGGAGGTGCCCTTCGAGCAGATGGTCGCCGACCTGGACATCGAGCGCGACGTCAGCCGCTCGGCGGTGTTCCAGGCCACCTTCGCGTTCCAGAACTACGGCGACCGCGCCGCCCCCACCGCACCCGCCGCCACCGCGGAGGGATTCGGGCACGCCGCCACCACGAGCCACTCCGACCTCGCCTTCTACCTGCGGGAGAAGAAGGACGGCGGGCTCTTCGGGCTGATCACCTACCGGACCGACCTCTTCGACGCCGACACCGTGCGACGGCTCACCGAGCGGTTCGAGGTCCTGATGACGGCGGCCACGGCCGATCCGGACCGGGCCGTCGAGGACCTGCCGGTGACGACCGGCACCGAGCACCGCGACCTGGTCGAGGAGTGGGCGGCCGGCCCGGCGCTCCCCGAGGACGGGCCCGGAACGCTGACCGCGCTGCTCGCGGCGGCGGCCCGGCGGGCGGGCGACCGCCCCGCGCTGGTCTTCGAGGACGCCACCGTCACCCACCGCGAACTCGACGCACGGGCGACCGCCCTGGCCCGGCGGCTGCGGGCGCTGGGCGTCGGCCGGGACGACCGGGTGGCGGTGTGCCTGGAACAGTCCCCGGACCTGGCGGTCGCCCTGGTCGCCGTGCTGAAGGCCGGCGGCTGCTACCTGCCGCTGGACCCGGAGCAGCCGCCCGCGCGGCTCTCCCACCTGGTGGCCGACGCGGACGTGCGGGTGCTGGTGACCGACTCGGAGCTGCGGGAGCGGTTCCCCGCGTACGGGGGCGCGGAGCTGCTGGTGGACCGCGCCGACCCCGCGCCGCACCGGGTTTCGGACGACGCGCCGCTCGCCGAGGCGTCCGGACCGGACGACCTCGCGTACGTCATCTACACCTCCGGCTCCACCGGGCAGCCCAAGGGCGTCGCGGTGCAGCACCGCGAGATCCTCAACTACCTGGCCGGCGTGCGGGAACGGCTGCGGATCGAGCCCGGCGCCCGCTACGGGCTGCTGCAGTCCCTGTCCTTCGACTTCAGCATCACCATGCTCTACCTGGCGCTCACCACCGGCGGCCGGGTGCACCTGCTGCCGCGGCGCATCGCCGGCGCCGAACTCGCCGCACACATCGAGGCGTCGGCGCTCGACTACCTCAAGATGACGCCCTCCCACCTGGCCGCGCTGTCCGCCGACGCCCCGCTCGAACGCCTGCTGCCGCGCCGCGCCCTGGTGCTCGGCGGGGAGGCCTCGTCCCGGGCCTGGGCCGCCGACCTGGCCGGCCGGGGCGGCTGCGCGGTGTTCAACCACTACGGCCCCACCGAGGCGACGGTCGGCGTCACCGTCCACGAGGTCCTGCCGGGGGAGCACGGCCCGGGGAACACCCCGATCGGCACCCCGCTCGCCGGCGCGCGCTGCTACGTCCTGGACACGGCCCGGCGGCCGGTGCCGCCCGGCGTGACGGGCGAGCTGTACCTCGGCGGGGACCGGCTGGCCCGCGGCTACCTGGGCCGTCCCGAGCTGACGGCGGAACGTTTCGTCGAGGACCCGTTCGCCGGCGGCCGGATGTACCGCACCGGCGACCTGGCCCGCTGGCGGCCGGAGGCCGGGGGAGGCGTGCTGGAGTACCTGGGCCGCGCCGACGACCAGATCAAGGTCCGCGGCTACCGGGTCGAGCCCGGCGAGATCGAGGCCGCGCTCACCGCGCTGCCCGGCGTCACCCAGGCCTTCGTCACCGTCCGGGGCGAGGGGATCCGGCAGAACCTCGTCGCCTACCTCGAACGCGCGGCCGACGCGGCCGTCCCCGCCGCGGCCGAACTGCGGGTGACGCTCGGCGAGGTCCTGCCGGACTACATGGTCCCCGCCCGGTACGTCGTCCTGGACCGCCTGCCGCTGCTGGCCCACGGCAAGGTCGACCGCAAGGCGCTGCCCGAACCCGAGGACACCGCCCCGGCCGCCGGACACGTCGAACCCGAGGGCGACACCGAGACGCTGATCGCCGCGATCTGGGCCGAGGTGCTCGACGTCGCGAAGGTCGGCGCCCTGGACGACTTCTTCGAGATCGGCGGGCACTCGCTGCTCGCCACCCAGGTCGTCGCCCGGCTGCGCCGCACCTTCCCCGACCTGCCGACCCCGGTCGGCGTGATGGACCTCTTCCGCTTCCCGACCGTCCGGCAGCTCGCCGGGCTCGTCACCGACCCGGGCGCCGACCGCGGACCGCAGCGGCTGCTGCACCGGCTCACCCCCGAACGCCGCCGCACCACCGCGAGCGTGGTCTGCGCCCCCTACGGCGGCGGCAGCGCGCTGATCTACAAGCCGCTCGCCGACGCCCTGCCCGAGGACTGGGCGCTGCACTCCATCGCCGTCCCCGGCCACGAACTCGGCGAGGAACCGATGGACGTCGACGAGGTCGCCGACCGGTGCGCGCGCGAGATCGTCGAGGGCGTCGAGGGCCGGATCGTGCTGTACGGGCACTGCGGGGTCGGCGTGCGCCTCGCCGTCGAGATCGCCCGCCGGGTCGAGGCCGCCGGCCGGGAGATCGACGCCGTCCACCTCGGCGGCATCTTCCCCTTCGCCCGCCCCAGGGGACGCGGCGCGGCCGTCGGCGAGCGGTGGGCCGAACTCCTCGACCGGATGCGCAGCGACCAGGACATGATCAACGGTCTGGCCGCCGCCGGGATGGACACCGACGACCTGGACCCGGAGCAGCTGCGGCTGATCGTCCGCAACCGCCGCACCGGCACCAAGGACGTCGAACGGTACTTCACCCGGATGTTCGGGACCGAGGGCGGACGGATCAAGGCCCCCGTGATCGCGGTCTGCGGCGACCGCGACCCGGCCACCGAGTTCTACCAGGAGCGCTTCCGCGAGTGGCACCGGATCGCCGACACCACCGCCGTGGTGGTCCTCGACGAGGCCGGCCACTTCTACCTCAAGTACCGGGCCGCCGAACTCGCGGCCGTCGTCACCGGCGTCCACCGGTCGATCGCCGCGGGGCAGGAGGACCGCCACCGTCGGACGGACGGCGCCACCTGGTGGCTGGCCGGGCTCTCCCGGGGCGCCGAACGGCCGGTCACGCAGGACGCGCAGGCGCCCGTCCGCCCGACCATGCGCCGCTTCCTCACCGTCGCCTCCGGGCAGCAGGTGTCGATGATCGGATCGGCGCTCACCGAGTTCGCCCTCCCGGTCTGGATCTACCTGCGCACCGGCTCCCTCGCCCAGTTCGGGCTGCTGGCCGCCTGCGGCCTGGTGCCCGGCATCCTCGCCGCCCCGATCGCCGGCGCGATCGTCGACCGGGGCGACCGGCGCCGGACCATGCTCCTCGGCGACCTCGCCGCCGGCCTCACCCAGGTCGTCCTGCTCCTGCTGTACGCCACCGGCGGACTGGAGGTCTGGCACGCCTACGCGCTCGTCGCCGTGCTGTCCGCCGCCCTCTCCTTCCAACGGCTCGCCTGGAACGCGGCCGTGCCGCAGCTCGTCCCCAAGCGCTACCTCGGCCGCGCCAACGGCGTGGTCCAGATGGCCTTCGGCCTCGCCCAGTTCCTCGTCCCGCTGTTCGCCGTCGGCCTGCTCGCCGCCATCGGACTCGGCGGCATCCTCGCCCTCGACGTGGCCGGCTACGCGGTCGCCGTCGGCGTCACCCTGGCCGTGCGCTTCCCGGACGTGATGGGCTCCACCCGGCGGGAGAGCATTCCCGCCGAGATCCGCGAAGGCTTCCGACGGGCCCTCGGCAGCAGCCACTTCCGCGCGATGCTGCTGTACTTCGCGGTCCTGAACGTCTTCCTCTCCCCGCTGTTCCTGCTCACCACCCCGCTCGTGCTCTCCTTCGCCCCGCTCTCCGCGGCCGGCTGGGTGTCCACGGCGGCCGGCCTCGGCGCCGTGCTCGGCGGGATCACCCTGGTGGCCTGGGGCGGACCGCGCCGACGGAAGCTGCGCGGGGTGCTGCTCGCCACCCTGGCGGTCGCCGGGGCCTGCCTGCTCACCGGGCTGCGCCCGTCGATCTGGACGGTCGCCCTCGGCGCGTTCGGCATGACCTTCGCGCTCGCCCTGCTCAACGGCGCCTACGCGACCATCGTGCAGACCAAGGTGCCGCTGCGCTTCCACGGCCGGGTGATCGCGGTCAACACCATGGTCGCCTGGTCGACCCTGCCGGTCGGGTTCGCCGTCGTCGCCCCCTTCGGCCCCGGACTCCTCCAGCCGCTGATGGACCGCGGCGGCGCCCTCGCCTCCACCGTCGGCCGGCTCATCGGCACCGGCGAGGGCCGCGGCATCGGACTGCTCTACCTGCTGTTCGGCCTCGCCATGGCCGCCCTCGCGCTGGTCTGCCTGGCCGTCCCGGTGCTGCGGCACTTCGACCGGGACGTCCCCGACGCCGAGCCCGACGACCTGGTCGGCCTGAAGGCCATCCAGGACCGGGCCGCCGGCACCGCCCGGCCGTCCAGTGACGCCGACGCCGACGCCGCCGCCGCGCCCACCCTCCCGCACCGCTCCGAGACCGAGGTGACCGTCCGGTGACCACCACCGCCACCCACCCGTTGACCGCCGAACAGCGCCGGCTCTGGTTCCTCCAGCAGCTCCACCCGGACGACGCCGGCTTCAACATGTACCTCAACCGGCGCTGGACCGGGCCGATCGACCCGCGGGCCCTGCGCACCGCCCTCGGCCGACTGGCCGAACGGCACGAGATCCTCCGCACCCGCTTCGGGTACGACGACCCCGAGGCCGCGGAGCCCGTCCAACTGGTCCAGCCCCCCGCCGCGATCGACCTGGTCGTCCTCCGCCTGCCCGAGGGAGCCACCGAGGCGGACTTCACCGACGCCTGCCGCCCGTACGTCAACGCGCCGTTCGACCTCGCCGCCGCGCCGCCCCTGCGCGCGACCCTGATCAGCGCGGGGGAGCGGGAACACGCGGTCAGCGTCGTCGTCCACCACATCGTCGCCGACGGCTGGTCCTTCCGCACGATGTGGCGCGAACTGCTGGCCCTCTACCGCGAGGCGATCGGCGAGGCACCGGCCGATCTTCCCGAACTCCCCTTGCAGTACGGCGACTTCGCCCGCGCCGAACAGGCCAGGACCGGCGGGGAGGCGGGCGAGGAGGCGTTCCGGTTCTGGGCGGACCGGCTCGCCGGCACCGGAGCGCTGCGCCTGCCGTTCGACCGGCCGAGACCGTCGGACCCCACCAGACCCGCCGGCTTCGTCACCGTCGACCTCGGCCCCGAGCTGACCGCCGCCCTCGACCGGCTGGCCCGCCAGGAGCGGTGCACCCCGTTCATGGTGCTGCTCACCGGCTACCAGTGCGTGCTCGCCCGCTGGACCGGCTGCCGGGACTTCGTGGTCGGCACCCCGCTGGCGGGCCGCACCGAGGCGGCGCACGAAGCGCTGCTCGGCTACTTCAACCGCACCGCGGTGATCAGGTCGGACCTGACCGGGGACCCCGACTTCCGCGGGGTGCTGAAGCGGACCAGGTCCGCCGCGCTCGCCGCCCTGAGCCGTCCCGACGCCCCGGCCGAGCGGCTCGCCGCCCACCTCGGCCTGCCCGCGGACACCGGAGCCGGACCGCTCTACCAGGCCGTCTTCGTCCACCAGAGCCAGAACGACCTCGCGGACGGCTCCGGCGAACCCGCGCTGCCCGCGGGCGTCCGCACCGCGAGCATGGACTCCGGCTTCGAGCAGGCCAAGACCGACCTGCTGCTCGACAGCTGGCGCACCGCCGACGGCGGCATCACGCTCTCCTTCTGCTACGACCGCGAGCTCTTCGACCGGGAGACCGTCGAGGCGCTCGGCGGCCGGTGCCGCGAGCTGTACACGCGGATCGTCGAGGACCCGGAACTCCCCCTGCACGGCGAATGGTTCGTCGGAGCGCGGGAGCGGGCGGCGCTGCTCGCCCTGGGCGCGGGGCCGACGGCTCCCGCCACCGTGCGAACGGTGCTGGAGCGGTTCGCGGACCAGGTCGCCGCGCGGCCGGACGCGCCCGCCCTGGACTGCGACGGCCGGACGCTGTCCTACGCCGAACTCGACCGGCGGTCCACCGAACTGGCGCACCGGCTCGGCCCGGTGGCCGGCCGGGTGGTCGCGGTGTCGATGGCGCCCTCCTTCGACCTGGTCGTCGCCCTGACCGCGGTCTGGAAGGCCGGCGCCGCCTACCTCCCGCTCGACCCGGCCCACCCCGAGGACCGCCGCGCCCTGATGGTCCGCGAGGCCGACGCCGTCCTCACCCTCACCGGCGCGGACCTGCCCGGCGCCGGTACCGCCGATCTGCCCGGCGCCGGGACCGCCGACCTCGCCCGGCCCGACCCGCGGGGCCTGGCCTACGTCCTCTACACCTCCGGGTCCACCGGCACGCCGAAGGCCGTCGCCGTCGACCATTCGGCGGTGTCCGCCCGGGTCGACTGGATGACGGGCCCGGACGGCTACGCGCTGGGCCCCGCCGACCGGATCGTCCAGTTCGCCTCCCTCGGCTTCGACACCCACGTGGAGGAGCTCTGGCCGGCCCTGGCGGCCGGGGCGTGCGTGGTGCTGCTGCCCGGCGGCGGCCGGACCCTGCCCGACCTGCTGGACGGCCCGTCCGGCCGGTCCGTCACCGTGCTCGACCTGCCGACCGCCTACTGGGAGGAGCTCGTCGGCCTCGGCGAGCAGACCCGCTGGCCGGAGGCACTGCGCCTGGTGGTCATCGGCGGTTCCGAGGCGCGCGCCGACACGGTCGCCCGGTGGCGCCGACGGCACGGGGACGCCGTCCGGCTCGTGAACACCTACGGCCCCACCGAGGCCACCGTGATCGTCACCGCGGCCGAGCTGACGGCGGCCGACACCGAGCGCCGGCCCTCGCTGGGCCGCCCGCTGCCCGGGGTCGGGCTGCACGTGCTGGACGAGCGCGGCGGGCTGCTGCCCCGGGGAGCCGAGGGCGAGCTGTACATCGGCGGCAGCGGCCTGGCCCGGGGCTACCTGGGCCGGCCCGACCTGACCGCGGCCGCCTTCGTGCCCGATCCGTTCCTCGGCGGCGTGATGTACCGCACCGGGGACCGCGCCCGGTGGCGGGCGGACGGCCGGCTGGAGTTCCTGGGGCGCGGCGACGCCCAGCTGAAGCTGCGCGGCTACCGGATCGAGCCCGCGGAGATCGAGTCCGCGCTGACCGCGCACCCGGCCGTCGCGCAGGCCGCCGTGCTGGTCCGCGACGGCCGGAGACTGCTGGCGTACGCCGTCCCGTGCCCGGGTGCCGAGCCCGGACCGGCCGAGCTGCGCGAGCACCTCGCCCTGCGGCTTCCCGCCTACATGGTCCCGGACACCGTGCTCACCCTGGCCCGGCTGCCGCTGACCCCGAACGGCAAACCCGACCTCGCGGCCCTGCCCGACCCCGGGCCGGCCGCCGGGTCGGGCTACGTCGCGCCGCGCACCGACGCCGAGCAGCTGGTCACCGACCTGTGGCAGGAGGTCCTCGGAGTCCCGCGGGTCGGGGTGTTCGACGACTTCCTCGCGCTCGGCGGGGACTCCCTCCTGGTCACCCGGGTCGCCGCGCGGATCCGGGCCGGGATCGGACTCGACATCCCCATCCGCGACGTGTTCGACAGCAGCACACCGGCCGCCCTCGCGGCCCGGATCGAGGCGCTGCTGATCGCGGAGATCGACGCGCTCACCGAGGAGGAGGCGGCCGGGCGCCTCTCCGGCTGAGCGGGCGGGGCCCGGCTTC
>NZ_JBSHBN010000076.1:0-42034 GCF_053612025.1 Kitasatospora sp. NPDC054768 | reverse complement strand
GGCCCCCCACCCCGGCCGGGCGCCGCCCGTCCCCGCTCCCGGTATCCGCGCGGTCCCCGCCTGCGGCCCCCGCCGGGGCCCGGGCCGACCGTTACGGCTGTCCGGGCCGCCCGAGCAGCCCCGCCACGTGCTCCGGCGTGGCCACCGGGCAGACCTTGTGCACGAAGTCCCGCCGCAGCGCGTGGTACGGCTCGCCCGCCCGGTAGAAGTTGGCGTGCATCCGGCGCAGTTCCTCCGCCCGGTACTCGGCCAGCGGCTTGGCCTCCTCGTCGACCGCGCGGCGGCGCTTCTTGTCCACCAGCCGCCCGGTGAGGTCCGGCGCGGCGGCGATCCGGGCCGCCTCGCGCGCCACCCAGCGGCGGAACCCGGCCGCGTCCCCGCCGACCGTGCGGTCCACCAGGCCGATCCGGCGGGCGTGGTCGGCGCCGACCGGCAGCGCCTCGGCGGTGAGCCGCTCGGCCTGCTCGGCGCCGACCCGGCGGGGCAGGGTGTACGTCCAGTACTCGGAGCCGTACAGGCCCATCAGCCGGTAGTGCGGGTTGAGCACCGCCGACTCCCGGCACCACACCTCGTCGGCGGCGAGCGCCGCCATCAGCCCGCCGGCGGCCGCGTTCCCGGCCAGCGCCGCCACCGTCACCTTGTCCGTCGTGGTCAGCACCGCCTCGACGAAGTCGTCCATCGCGTTGATGTTCTCCCAGGACTCCAGCGCCGGGAAGGGCGCGCCCTGGATGACGTTGAGCTGGATCCCGTTGGAGTAGAAGTCCCGGGGCGCGCCGAGCACCAGCACCGAGGTCGGCCGGTCGGCCGCCTCCCGGTAGGCGGTGAGCAGCCGACGGCACTGCTCGGTGCTCATCGCCCCGCCCGCGTGGGCGAATTCGAGGAAGCCGACCTCGCCCTCCTCCCGGTAGCGCAGCTCCGACCAGGTGTCCCGGCGGCCCGCCCGCTCCGGGCTCACCGGCACCTCGCGGACCCGGTACAGCTCGTCGGCGAGCACCGTGGCGGCCGGCAGCTTGAAGGTGACCGGCCCGCCGGGGGTGCGGCGCGGGCGCAGTTGCGGTATCCACACCGCGCCGTCCACGGTGGCCCGGCAGATCGCGCCGTCCCGGGTGGCCAGCACGGCGCCGGGCACCGGGCCGCGCAGTTCGTCCTCGGGGTGGCCGCCGTGCAGGAAGAACTCCCGTCCGTACAGCTCGTCCAGGACGCCGGGCTGGGAGTCGGCGGCGCGCAGCCTGCGCAGCACGGTGGCGGTGTCGTCCCGCTCCCAGTCGATCCGGCGTTCCTCCTGGCGCAGGAAGGGGCGCGCTTCGCCGTGCACGTCCGGCCGGGCGTAGTCCAGCGGCTCGGGGGTGAACAGCCCGCCCTCGTACCGCTGGACGGCCAGCAGGACGGCCTCGGTGGCGGCGTCGGCGAGCTCGCCCCGGTACAACTCGCTCTTGCCGCAGGCGGGGACGGGAAACTCGACGGACGCCCAGATGTCGCCGGCGTCCATCTCCGCGACGGCCTGCAGCACGGTGACGCCCCAGCGCTCCACCCCCTCGGTGATCGCCCGGTCGAGCGAGGAGGGGCCGCGGTCGCCCTTGGGGCCCGGGTGCACGATCAGGACGGTCCGGGTGGACCAGATGTCCTGCGGGACGGCCTTGGTGAGCATCGGGCAGACGATCAGCTCGGGGTCGGTGCGGGCCACCGCCGCCCTCATCCGCTCGTCGTCGAGGGCGAGTTGGACGGCGACCTGGTGGCCGCGCTCGCGCAGGGCGGTGTGGACGCGCTGGGTCAGGCTGTTGAACGCGCTGGCGATCAGGAGAATGCGCAAGGAGGGCCTCCGGCGGGAACTGGGGTCGCGCGCAGGCGATGAAACCAGGGCATGGACACGTAATGATTACGGTCCGTACCTGGGCGCTCTACCCTCACGCACCCCGCACACCTGCGCCCCGCGTTTCGCCGGATCTCCCCAAGTCCCCGCTCCGGTCGAGTACTCTTCCCCGCCCGGCCCGGCTCAGCGCGGGAACGCCCTGCGGGCCCGCCAGGTGGTGTGCTCCCGGGAGACCGCGTCCTCGGCCTCGGCGGCCAGCCGGGCCCAGTCCGCCTCGGCGTCCGGCGCCCGGAGGTCGAGGTCGGACAGCTGGTTGCCGACGTTCTCCAGCTCGCGCGCGGCCAGTTGGTAGGCGGCGGCCAGCGGGCCGAGCTGCTTGAGCTGCGTCCAGGCGATGATCGCCGCGGCCGCGGCCGAGGTGGCGCCGAACAGGTGCACCGGCAGCGCGCCGGTGGCCTGGGCGACGGCCGCCGCGGCACCGACGATGATCAGCACCGCGACGCCGAGCCCCCAGGAGACCGCCTGCGAGTCGCAGGCCTCGGCCCGGGAGCGGTACCAGGTGCGCTGGCCCTCGACCCGGGTGCGCAGGTAGAGGGTGCGCCGCGCGGTCAGGCTCTCGGCGCGCCGGCGGCGCATCTCCGGGGTGATCTCGGCGACGCTGCCGGGCGGCACGATCTCCGGGTCCTCGAAGGCCCGCAGCACGTCCTCGACCTGGAGCAGGTAGCCGCGGTCGACGTCCGCGGACTCGGCCGGGCCGTCGAACGGCCAGGCCCGGACGGTGTACTTCCAGGCCAGCGTCTTGACCGACTCGGCCGCCGCCCGGGCCTGGTACCAGCGGCCCTGCGGGTTGCTGCGGCGCAGCCGGGACCAGAAGTAGCCGGCCACCAGGAAGGCGGCGACCGAGAACAGCGGCCAGACGTCGAAGTCACCCTTGTCGTCCGGGCCCGGGAACGACCCGATCACAGCGGCGACCACCAGCATCGCGATCAGTCCGCGGTACCAGCGCAGCGTCTCGCGCTGGCCGTCCAGCGAGGCCTTGTCCGTCGTCCGGAACAGCTCCGGAAGCAGCTGTGCCTCGACGCCCCCCGGCGGATCCTGTTGCACCATCGGTCGAGTCCCCTCCCCCTTCTCCGTCCAGGCAGTATTCCCACCGCCAACTCGCCTACACGAGTGCCTTTTTGACAACTTCTGACGGCCGGTCGTTGCCCGCCCTCCCGGTAACCGGTACAAACGGTTACATGCCGCTGCACTGGAAGCTCGTCATCGACTGCGCCGATCCGCACCGCCAGGCCGCCTTCTGGGCCGCCGCCCTGGAGTACAGGCAGGAGGACCACGGCGCGCTGATCACCCGGCTGCTCGCCGCCGGCGCGGTCGGCCCGGAGGACCTCACCGAGCTGGACGGCCGCCCGGCCTGGCGCTCCCTGGCCGCCGTCCGCCACCCCGAGGACCCGTTCGATCCGGCCTCGGACACCGGCCTCGGCCGCCGTGTCCTGTTCCAGGCCGTCCCCGAGCCCAAGCGGGGCAAGAACCGCCTGCACCTCGACGTCCACCCCGGCCCGGGCGAGCGCGAGGCCACCGTCGCCCGCCTCGGATCCCTCGGCGCCGCCGTCCTGCGGCACGTCGAGGAGCCCGGCGGCTCCTGGACCGTCATGCGGGACCCGGAGGGCAACGAGTTCTGCGTCCACTGACCGGACGGCCGCCCGCGGGAACGCCGGAGCCCCGCCCTCCCGGAACCGGGAGGACGGGGCTCGGTCGGCGTACGGCGTCAGAGCAGGCCGAAGGCCGGCATCAGGTAGTAGAAGGCGAACACCGTCGCCACCGCGTACATCGGGACGGGGACCTCCCGGCCGCGGCCGGCGGCCAGGCGCATCACACAGAAGACGATGAAGCCCATGCCGATGCCGTTGGTGATGCTGTACGTGAACGGCATCATCACGATGGTCACGAAGGCCGGGATCGCGATCGTGTAGTCGGCCCAGTCGATCGCCTTGATCGAGTTGGCCAGGATCAGGAAGCCGACGGTGACCAGGGCCGGGGTGGCGGCCTGGGCCGGGACCATGGTGGCGAGCGGGGTGAGGAAGAGCGCCACCACGAAGAGCAGGCCGGTGACGATCGAGGCGAAGCCGGTCCGGGCGCCCTCGCCGACACCGGCGGTGGACTCGACGAAGCAGGTGTTGGCGGAGGCCGAGGTGGCACCGCCGGCCGCGGTGGCGATGCCGTCGACCATCAGGACCTTGTTGATGCCGGGCAGGTCGCCCTTCTCGTCCAGCAGGTGGGCCTCGTCGGCCACGCCGAGGATGGTGCCCATCGCGTCGAAGAAGCAGGACATCAGCACGGTGAAGACGAAGAGCAGGCCGGTCAGCACGCCGACCTTCTCGAAGCCGCCGAACAGGCTGACCTTGCCGACCAGTCCGAAGTCCGGCGCGGAGACCGGGTTGCCCGGCCAGGTCGGGACGGTGAGGCCCCACTTGGCCGCCGGGACGTCGGCCACCTTGTCGATGACCGCGGCGAGCGCCGTGGAGACCGCGATGCTGATCAGGATGGCGCCGGGCACCTTGCGGATCAGCAGGACCAGGGTGAGCAGCAGGCCGACCACGAAGATCAGCACCGGGAAGCCGAGCAGGTGCCCGTTGCCGCCGAGCTGGAGCGGGACGGTGGTGTGGGCGGCGTCCGGGATGCGGCTGACGAAGCCGGAGTCGACCAGGCCCACCAGGCTGATGAACAGACCGATACCGATCGCGATGGCCTTGCGCAGGCCGAGCGGGACGGCGTTCATGACGCGCTCGCGCAGACCGGTGGCGACCAGCAGCATGATCGCGAAACCGGCCAGCACGACCATGCCCATGGCGTCCGGCCAGGTCATCCTGGGAGCGAGCTGGAGCGCCACGATCGTGTTGACGCCGAGGCCGGCGGCCAGGCCGATCGGGACGTTGCCGATGACGCCCATCAGCAGGGTGGTGAGACCCGCGGTGAGGGCGGTGGCGGTGACCAGCTGGCCGCTGTCCAGGTGGGCCCCGGTGACGTCCGTGCCGCTGGCCAGGATGATCGGGTTCAGCACCAGGATGTACGCCATGGTGAAGAAGGTGGCGACACCACCGCGGATCTCGCGCGGCAGGGTGGAGCCTCGCTCGCTGATCCGGAAGAAGCGGTCGACGGCGCTCGTGGGGGGCTTCGGCGCGGCGTCGGCGGGTTCGGGCGACTCGGTGGTCGGCTGGACCACAGGCATGCGTGCGTCCTCTGTGGGGGAGCTGAGGAGAGGGTGGGGGACGCCCGGGGCGACGGTGGCCGGGCGCAGATCTTTAAGTATGGTTTCCCGATCGCACACGCGCTATCTTCGCGCGTAGAGCCTGCGGGGGGCCTGCGGGGGGTCCCGGCACCCGCGCAGCCGCCCCACCGCACCGTACGCTAGACCCCATGCCCAAGACGCCACTGCACCCCTCGCCCCCTCCGCTGGAGGCCAACGACGTCGCCATCGTCGGCGGCGGCACGGTGCTGTGGTTCATCGCCTTCCTCGCCCTGCTCCCCTTCCAGGGCAGCCTCTCCGCGCACGGCCACGGCACCTGGCCCTGGATCTGCCTCTCCGGCGGCCTGCTCGGCCTGATCGGCCTCTGGTACTGCCGCGCCCGGCGGGACGCGATCGCCCGCAGCCGCGCCGCCGAGGCGGCCGGACCGGCGCCGGGGCACACGGCCGAACGGGCGACCGGGGACGACGGCCAGGGTCCGGCCACCCGGTCGGACTGAATGGTCCTTTAGTAGCACGCACCGGACATAAGGCGCCCGTAGAGTCGGTGCCATGACGCAGCCTGCCCAGCCAGCGGAAGAGCGGCCGACCGACGAAGACCGCCCGGACGGAGCGCACCCCCTCGGCCTGCTGCCCGGCCGACGCGGCGGCCTGACGGCCTCCGAGGTGGCCGAGCGGGTCGCGAAGGGTCAGGTCAACGACGTCCCCGTACGGTCCAGCCGGTCCACCCGGGAGATCGTCCGGGCCAACGTCTTCACCCGCTTCAACGCGATCATCGGCGTGATGTTCGGGATCATCCTGATCGTCGGTCCGATCCAGGACGGCCTGTTCGGCCTGGTCATCGTGGCCAACACGGCGATCGGCATCATCCAGGAGCTGCGCGCCAAGAAGACCCTGGACAGCCTGGCCCTGATCGGCGAGGCCCGACCGCAGGTCCGCCGGGACGGCGCCGTCCAGCAGATCGGCGTCTCCGAGATCGTCCTCGACGACACCGTGCTGCTCGGCATCGGCGACAAGGTGATCGTGGACGGCGAGGTCACCGAGGCGGACGGCCTGGAGGTCGACGAGTCGCTGCTCACCGGCGAACCCGATCCGGTCCTCAAGCAGCCCGGCGCCCAGGTGATGTCCGGCAGCTTCGTGGTGGCCGGTGCCGGCGCGTTCACCGCCACCAAGGTCGGCCGCGAGGCCTACGCGGCCCAGCTCGCCGAGGAGGCCAGCAAGTTCACCCTGGTGAAGTCGGAGCTGCGCTCCGGCATCGACAGCATCCTGCGGATCATCACCTACCTGCTGATCCCCACCGCCCTCGGCCTGATCATCAGCCAGCTGGCCGTCGAGGGCCGGGACTGGCGGGAGGCCGTACGGCGCATGGTGGCCGGCATCGTGCCGATGGTCCCCGAGGGGCTGGTGCTGCTGACCTCGGTCGCCTTCGCGATCGGCGTGGTCCGGCTCGGCCGCAAGCAGTGCCTGGTCCAGGAGCTCCCGGCGATCGAGGGCCTGGCCCGGGTGGACACCGTCTGCCTGGACAAGACCGGCACCCTCACCGAGGGCGGCATGGACGTGATCGACCTGCGGGTGCTCTCCGACGGGGAGCCCGGCGCCGTCGCCCCGGAGACCGTCCAGCACGCCCTGGCCGTGATGGCGGGCGCCGACGCCCGCCCCAACCCGTCCATGCAGGCGGTCATCGACGCGTACGGGCGCGGCGACGACGGCGCCCGCTCCGGCCACGACGGCTGGCGGGTGATCGAGGCGATGCCCTTCTCCTCCGCCCGCAAGTGGAGCGGCGTGCAGTTGCTGGAGCCGCAGGGCGGCGAGGCCAGCTGGCTGCTCGGCGCGCCCGACGTGCTGCTGCCCGCCGGACACCCGGCGCTGGCCGAGGTGGACGAGCTGGGCGCCCGGGGCCTGCGGGTGCTGCTGCTGGGCCGCACGCCCGTCCCGCTGGACTCCCCCGACCCGGCGGCCGACCTCACCCCGCTGGCCCTGGTGGTGCTCCAGCAGCGGCTGCGCTCGGACGCCGCCGAGACCCTGCGCTACTTCGAGAGCCAGCGGGTCCGGGCCAAGGTCATCTCCGGCGACGCGGCGGTCTCGGTCGGCGCGGTGGCCGGCCACCTGGGCCTGCCCGGCGCCGACCACCCGCTGGACGCCCGCTCCCTGCCCGCCGACCCGGAGGAACTCGCCGAGACCGCCGACCGGACCAGCGTCTTCGGCCGGGTCACCCCGCAGCAGAAGCGCCAGCTGGTCGGGGCACTGCAGTCCCGCGGCCACACCGTGGCGATGACCGGCGACGGCGTCAACGACGTGCTCGCCCTCAAGGACGCCGACATCGGCGTGGCGATGGGCACCGGCTCCGACGCCACCAAGGCGGTCGCCCAGATCGTGCTGCTGAACGACTCCTTCGCCTCGCTGCCGTCGGTGGTGGCCGAGGGCCGCCGGGTGATCGGCAACATCGAGCGGGTCGCTTCACTCTTCCTGGTGAAGACCGTCTACTCGGTCCTGCTGGCGCTCCTGGTGATCTTCACCCATTCGCCGTACCCGTTCCTGCCCCGGCACTCCACCGTGCTGTCCTCGCTGACCATCGGCATCCCGGCCTTCTTCCTCGCGCTCGCCCCCAACGACGAACGGGCCCGCACCGGCTTCGTGAAGCGCGTGCTGCGGCTGGCGATCCCCGGCGGGGCCATCGCCGGCACCGGCACCTTCGTCGCCTACTCGCTCGCCCGCGCCGACCACGCGACCGACCTCAAGGCCGACACCAGCGTGGCCACCCTGACGCTCTTCCTGATCGCCCTCTGGGTCCTCGCCATCGTCGCCCGCCCGTACAACTGGTGGCGCCTGCTGCTGATCGGCAGCATGGGCGGCGCCTTCGCGCTGGTGCTGCTGGTGCCCCCGCTGAAGTCCTTCTTCGACCTCTCCCTGGTCGGCTTCCGCGACCCGCTGATCGGCGTCGCCATCGCGGTGGTCTGCGGCATCGCCCTGGAGATCACCTGGCGCTTCATGAAGCGCCGCGCCTGGGAGTCCCCCGCCCCGGGGGCCGGCGGGGGGGGGGGGGCCCGCGGGGGGCGCTCAGCCCTCGAAGTCGCGGGCGGCCGAGAGCTCGTAGGCGCGGTCCGGCTCGCTGAGGGCGGCCAGCACCTCGAAGCGGCGGTGCCACTGCCCGACCGACCAGGCCAGCCCGGCGGCCAGGCCCTCCGGAGTGGCCGCGTGCAGCAGACCGGGCACCGGCGGGACCTCGAACTCGTCGTCCTCGTCGGCGGCCTCGGCCAGCTCCGGGTCGTACGGCGGCTCCGGGGCGTCCGCCCCGGTGTCCCAGCGCCAGTCCACCGCCGCCTCGCCGCCGTCCGGCCCGACGACCAGCAGCTCCTCGTGCTCCTCGTAGGCGACCGGGCAGCCGGGCAGCAGTTCCCGCACCACCGCCGGGACCCGGTGCAGCACGCCCTCGGAGAGCACCCGGCCGCCCGCCACCTCGCTGGCCAGCGACACGTGCAGCCGCTCGGCGAGGTCGGCGGCCAGCGCCGGGGCGACCGGCAGCAGCGGGTACGGGTGCAGCAGCTGGACCAGGTCGGGGGCGTCGGCGACGACCGCCTCGGTCGCGTCCACCACCACGGTGTGGTCCGGCCGGCGCCCGGTGTCCGGGTCCAGCGGCGGCAGTGCCCGCACCACGTCCAGCGGCTCGATCCGCCCACGGTCCACCCGGGCCAGCGCGGTGTGGATGCCGTGCAGCTGACGGTGGCCGACCTCGGCCTCCGGGTCGGTCATCCGGTCCAGCACCTCGTCCGGCCCGTGCGGCTCGGCGAGCAGCGCGGCCAGCGTCGTGCGCACCCCGAGCGCGTGCAGGAACTGGTCGTCCAGGGTGGTGCGGGCCTCGTCGTACAGGCCGCGCAGCAGCGGGTCGGCCCCGGCGGCGCGCAGACCGGCCGGCTCCCGGCCCGCCAGCACCGGGTGGTCGCGCAGCCACCACGCGGTGTACGGCGGCAGGTCGGCGTACGAGCCGTCCGGCAGCAGGGTGCGCACCGGGGCGACCACGGCGTCCCGGTACGGCGGGCGGGCCAGCGCCGCGAGCGCCTCCGGCCAGGCGTCGTCGTCCACCAGGTCGAGGTCGCGCACGGCCAGCAGCTCGGCGGCCACCGGCGGGACGCCGACCGCCTCGTCGGCCTGCAGCGCCTCCAGCGCGTCCTCGGCCCACTCGGCGAGCCCGTCCGGCGCCTCGTCCAGCAGGCCGGTGGGGTGGCCGCCGGCCGCGCGGTCGGCCGGGACGGTGGGGTCGAGCCGCTCCAGGTCGTCCGGGTCGAGCACCACGTCCTCGGCGCGCACCAGCACGAAGTCGGCCAGCACGCCGACGGCGGTCAGCACCTCCGGCCCCCAGCGCTCCAGCAGCTCGTCGTCCACCCAGCCGGCGTCCTCCTCGCGGGCGAGCGCGGCGAACGGGCTCCCGGGCAGCACGAGTTCGCCGGCCCGGGCGGGCTCGCCCTCGTCGTCGAGCAGCGCGAGCCGGGCCAGCCAGGGGTGGGCGCCCGGCTCCGGGGCGGCGGCCTTCACCAGGGCCAGGACGGCGTCGGCGAGTTCGAGCGCCGCGTCCAGGTCGTCCTCGGCCAGGTCGTAGGAGCGGGCGACGGCGGCCCGCACCTCGGGGGTGTCCAGCACCCCGGCCGGGGTGGCGGTGCCGGCGCCGAGCTTGGCCAGCAGCGGGTGGGCGGCCTCGGGGTGGGCCAGACGCAGGTCGAGCGCGGCGAGCGCGCCCGCCAGCGACTCGGGGTAGCCGGGGAAGGCCGCCCAGTCGGCGTCCTCGGAGGGCAGCAGGACGCGCCGCGGCCCGGTGACCGTCCGCCCGTCGGCGAGCGGGACGGGCAGCGCGCCGAGCGCCTCCGGGTCGGCCGCGCCCAGCGCCGCGTACAGGTTGCGCCACCAGGCGGGCTCGCGGTCCAGCCCGCCGAGCTGGTCCACCACCTCGGCCAGCGGCACCCGGCGCACGTTCAGCACCCGCAGCTCGGTGCGCCGCTCCAGGCCGGCCGGCAGCAGCCCCGGGAAGATCGGCGAGAGCGCCTCGACCACCGAGCCGTCCGCGCCCTCCAGCAGCGTCGCGTCCCGCGGCCGCAGCGCGGGCGTGCCCTCCTCGACCGGCGCCGGGTGCGGCAGGAACGGCGTCCCGGGCAGCCGGGAGAGCACCTCGGCGCGCAGCGCGTTGTCCAGCGCCCCCTGGCCGAGCGGGGCCGGGACGAGGCCGAGCGAGCCGAGGTCGGCGCCGCGGGCGCGCAGCAGCTCCGCGTAGCTGTCGGCGGCGCGCTCGGTGAGGAAGTCGGCCAGCGGGCCGGGGGCGACGTGCCGGCGGGTGGAGTCCAGCGGGTACGAGGCGATCAGCAGCGCGGGCAGACCGACCGGCTCGTCGCTGGGGGTGGGCGCGTGCAGCACGGAGGCGATCTTGGGCCGCTGCGGGACGCCGTCCGGGCCGACCGGGACGGCCCAGGTCACCGTCCAGTACGGGCGGGCGCGCTCCTCGGTGGGCCGGTCGCCCAGCAGCTCGGCCGAGAGCGTGCCGGAGGCGCCGACGGTCTGCCAGACCGTCTGCCGCAGCCGGCCGCCCGCGTCGTCGGTGACGGTGACCTCGGTGACCCCGTCCGGGCGGGTCTCCGCGGCGTCCCGGGTGAGCGTCCGGGTGCCGTCCGGGGTCTCCACCACGACCTCGCGCAGGCCGGGCAGGGTGAGCAGCAGCGCGTCGTCGATCCCGGCCAGCAGGCGGCGGGTCAGGTCCTCGGCGGCGGCGTCCCGCAGCGGCAGCACCACCACCGTGTCGTAGCCCGCCGGGGCCGGGCCCTCGGCCGCGAACGGCAGCCGCAGCAGCGGCACGTGGCCGTCCCGGCGGCGCAGTTCGTCGGCCAGCTCGGGCTGGGCCGCGGCCAGCGCCCGCGCCTCGCCGAGCGACCAGCGCACCCCGCCGGTCGCGCTCAGCACGGCGGGCTCGTCGGTGACCGCGAGGACGGCGGCGAAGCCGACCCCGAACCGGCCGACGGCTGGCGTCTCACCGCGCTTGGAGGAGGCGCGCAGGGTGGACAGCGACTCGACGGCGGCCTCGTCCAGCGGGGCGCCGGTGTTGGCGGCGGCGAGCACGCCGTCGGCGAGGGTCAGCCGCAGCCGGCCGGGGCCGTGCCCGGCCCGGACCGCCGCGTCGGCCGCGTTCTGCGCCAACTCGACCACCAGGCGGTCCCGGTAGCCGCCGAGCGCCAGCTCCTCCTCCGCGTTGGCGTCCTCCCGGAACCGGGCCGGCGAGGCGGCCCAGGCGGCCAGCACCCGTCGGCGCAGCGCGGCGCTGCCGAAGGGGTCCGCGAGGTGCTCGTCCGTGCCGCTGCCGATGATCCGAGGTTCCACTGGACCTGCCGCCTTCCGCTGCCCTGTTCGTCGTAGGGCATTCTTCCCTGCCCCACTGACTGCTCCCGACCACGGGCCCCGCCGCCGGCGGGCCGGGGACGGCGCCGGCGGCGGACCTGACGGCCTTTCCGCCGCCCGCCCGGCACCCGCCGTCCGCCGGCCGGAAAGCAGCGCGGCCCGCGCCGGTCGTTGACCGGGCGGGCCGCTGGAGCCTGGGCGCGTGCCCGGCTCAGGAGTGGCCGAGCTCCTCGGCCGGGGCGTCGGGTTCGACCGAGCCGGAGGTCCGGTCGGGGTGCAGCGGGAGCGGCTCGACCACCAGCTCGTCCAGGATCAGCTCGGACGGCGCCGGCGGGGCCGGGATGACGGCCGCCTCGGAGTGCCCGCCGCAGCCGTACGCGAAGGAGACGATCTGGCCGTCGGCCGGGCCGAACTCGTTGCCGCACACGCCGAAGGCCTGTCCGAGCGAGCCGCCGATCGGGACCAGGAAGCCGCAGCTCGCGCACGAGGCCGGGGCGGCCTGCGCCATCGGGGTCTGCGAGCCGTGGGACTTCTCCCAGCGCTCGGCGGCCAGGTGCAGGCCGAGCCGGGAGAGCACCCGGCTGCGGCCGAGGCCCAGCTCCTCGGCGACGGCGTCGATCCGGGCGCGGGCCGGGGCGGGCTGGACGTGCGGATCGGTGACGACCAGGTCCTCGTCCTGCGCCAGGGCGACCGCGGAGTTCGGCGCGGGCTCGTCCTCGCCGGTCCAGCCGGGCTCCAGCCGCAGGTCGTCGGCGCCGGTGGGCAGCAGGTCGCCCGGGCCCATGTCGCCGGGGCGCAGCCGGTCGCTCCACGGCACCCACTGGGGCGCGAGCACCGCGTCGGGGCCGGGCAGCAGCACGACCTCGTCCAGGGTCACGTTCTTGGCGCGCGGCGCACGGGCGACGGTGACCGCCCAGTGCCAGCCGCGGTAGGCCGCGTCGAGGCACTCGAAGGTATGGGTGACGACGCGGTCGGCGTCCGCCTGGACACCCAGGTGCAGTCCGACGGCCTCCGCACCGACGGCCTCCTCGGCGGCCTGACGGGCGAGTTCGACGGCCTCGGCACAGAGCCGGTCGGGGGTACGGCTTCGCATCGCAGCACTCACGGCGTCGATTCTCTCCCAGTTCTTCTGTCGCCCACGGCGTGTTGCCTGTTCCGTCGCGGCTCGGTGTCCCTCGTCCATTCTGCGTGACCGGGAGCCCCCTCGGGTACCGGCCGCGCCGCTCGACCGGCCTGCCGGCGCCCCGGCGGGTCGGCGGGTCGACCTTGGGCAGGCTACCCGTCGGTCGGCGCCCCGGCACAGTCCGGGGCGGACCCGGCCCTTCCGGGACCGCGCCGAGCCGGGCCCGCTCCCGCGTCGGCTCGGCGATTCTGGGGCAGGATGGGCTTGTGGCGGACCACGACCCGTCGCAGCACGCACTGCGCGACCCACAGGCCGGCAGCCCCGACCCTACGGACGCCGTGCCGCGACAGCAGCCCCCGGTCCCCGGCGCGGACGAACCGCGGCCGGCGGACGGCCCCGGGGCGCCCGCAGACACCGTGGACCCCTCCGCGGCCGAAGCCCCGGACGGCCCCGACCGGGCCCCGCGGGAGCCGGACGGGGACGAGGACGAGGCCCCCGAGCCCCGCCGGCACTTCCTGATCCGCACCGCCTCCGCCGCCGGCTCCCGCACCGGCAAGGTGGTGCACGGCACCGGCCGCCGGATCCGCCGGGCCACCGCCGCCGAGGGCGCGGGCGAGTCCGGCCTCGCGAAGCTGATCGAGCTGCACGCGCTCAACTCCTTCGGCGACATGCTGATCACCGTCGCGCTGGCGTCCACCATCTTCTTCTCGGTGCCCACCGGCGAGGCCCGCGGCCGGGTCGCGCTCTACCTGCTGATCACGATGGCCCCGTTCGCCCTGCTGGCCCCGGTGATCGGCCCGCTGCTGGACCGGCTGCCGCACGGCCGGCGGGCGGCCATGGCGATGGCGATGCTGGCCCGGGCGGTGCTGGCCTGGACGATGGCCGGGGTGATCGTCGGCGGCGGCATCGCGCTCTACCCGGAGGCGCTCGGCGTGCTGGTCGCGTCCAAGGCGTACGGCGTGGTGCGCAGCGTGGTGGTGCCGCGACTGCTGCCGAGCCGGCTGTCCCTGGTGAAGGCGAACTCCCGGGTCACCCTGGCCGGACTGCTGGCCACCGGCGTGGCGGCCGGGGTGGGCGGGCTGCTGCACCTGGTCGGGCCCGGCTGGCCGCTGCGCGGCGCCTTCCTGGTGTTCGTGGTCGGCACCCTGATGGCCTTCCACCTGCCGCCCGCGGTGGACTCCGCCAAGGGCGAGCAGCGCGCCGTCCTGCACGCCGAGGTGCACGGCGAGGGCTCGCACCTGATCCACCACAGGCCGCCGCCGGTCAAGGCCTCGCTGCGCACGGTCGGCCCCTCGGTGATCCTGGCGCTGCGGGCGATGTCGGCGATGAAGTGGCTGGTCGGCTTCCTGGTGATGTTCCTGGCCTTCCTGCTGCGGGAGGAGCCGATCGGCGGGCTGCGGCCGACGGTGGCGCTGGGCCTGGTGGCGCTGGCCGCCGGGACGGGCAACGCGCTGGGCTCGGTGCTCGGCTCCTGGCTGCGCACCCGGGGCCCGGAGAAGACCATCAGCGCGATGCTGCTGCTGGCGACCTGCGCGACGGCCGCGGCCGCGCTCTGGTACGGCGTGGTGACGGTGGTCGTGGTCGCCGCGGTGGCCGGGATGGCGGCCTCGCTGGGCAAGCTGGCCCTGGACGCGCTGATCCAGCGGGACGTCCCGGAGGCGGTGCGGACCTCGGCGTTCGCCCGTTCGGAGACCCTGATGCAGCTGTCCTGGGTGGCGGGCGGCGCGGTCGGCATCCTGCTGCCGCTGAACGGGAAGCTGGGCCTGTCGATCGCCGCCGGGGTGGTCGGCCTGGCGCTGCTGTGGACGCTGCGCTCACTCCTGCGGGTGGGGCCGCGGCGGCACCCGGCGACGCCCCGGGTCGCCTGACCGCGCCGGCGCGGCAACACGCGGTGCCGACCCCCGCGTCGCGTGATCGGCCGGGCCCGGTAGATTCTGACGCATGAGCCTCAATTCCCGTGCCATCGCCGCCCTCGGCGCCGTCGTCGTGGTCGGCGCCGCCACGGTGGGCACCTCCGTCGCCATTGCCGCCGGCCAGACCGAGCACATCTCGCACCGTGCCACCCTCACGGTCGGCAACTCCTCGATCGTCGCGGACCCGCTGTGCTGGAACGCCGGCAGCCCGCTCACCGACGACCAGCAGCAGAAGTGCCAGGAGGACGCGACCAAGGCCCTGCACGACGGCACGCTGCCCACCTCGGACGTCGTGGGGAGCGACCGGGTCGGCGTCGGGGTCTCCCCCAACGTGGCCGACACGGGCTGGTGGGCCTTCACCAACGGCGGCTCGTCCAACCAGGGCGGTCGCTACACCCTGTTCTCGGCCGCCAAGGGCCCGACCTGGTCGGGCGCCCAGTCGGCGAACAAGGTGCTCAACTCCAGCGGCAAGACCGTGGTGACCGTGGTCGAGGGCGACCCGAACCAGGAAGCCCCGATCGCCGTCTGGTACTTCCAGCTGAAGACCGAGGGCAACAGCTCCGACAACGGCTGACCGGTCCTGCGATGACCGCGCCCGCCGTCACCGACGGCCGCACCGAGCAGTCGGGCCCCGCACGGGCCCGGCTGCTCGTCGTCGTCGCGGTGGCCGCCGAGGCCGAGGCCGTGCTGCGCGGCCTGCCCGGTGCGACCGCCGCGCTGCCGCTGCCCGGCGGCACGCTGCACCGGGCCCAGGAGGTGCCCGTGGACGTGCTGGCCGCCGGGGTCGGCCCGGCCGCCGCCGCCGCCGGCGCCTGCGCCGCGCTGGCGGCCCACCCGTACGCGCTGGCCGTCTCGGCCGGGATCGCCGGCGGCTTCGCCCCGCTCGCCCCGGTCGGCTCCACGGTGCTGGCCGACGCGATCGTGGCCGCGGACCTCGGCGCCGAGACCCCCGAGGGCTTCGCCGACGTCACCGAGCTGGGCTTCGGCACCGTCCGGCACGCCCCGCCCCCGGCCGCCGTCGCGCTGGTCGCGCGGGCGCTGGGCGGTCCGGGCCTCGCCGTCGGCCCGGTACTGACCGTCTCCACCGTCACCGGCAGCGCCGCGCGGGCCGCCGAACTGGCCGCCCGCCACCCCGGTGCCGTCGCCGAGGCGATGGAGGGCTTCGGGGTGGCCGAGGCCGCCGCCCGGTACGGCGTGCCGGCCCTCGAACTGCGCACGGTGTCCAATCCGGTGGGCCCGCGCGACCGGGCCGCCTGGCGGATCGGCGAGGCGCTGGCCGCCCTGGAGCGGGCCTTCGCCGCGCTGCCCGTGCACGACCTGGCCGCGCGCCACGAACCGGACCCGGCCGCGCGGCACGAACCGATTGAGGAGGCCGGCCGTGGCTGAACGGCTGAGCATCGCGTACTCGCCCTGCCCGAACGACACCTTCGTCTTCCACGCCTGGGCACACGGCCTGGTGCCCGGGGCGGACGCCCCCGAGGTGACCTTCGCCGACATCGACGTCACCAACGGCCGGGCCGAACGCGGCGAGCTGGACGTGCTGAAGATCAGCTACGGCGCGCTGCCCTGGGTCCTGGAGGAGTACGCCCTGCTGCCCTGCGGCGGCGCGCTGGGCCGCGGCTGCGGCCCGCTGGTGCTCACCCTGCCGGGCGTGGCCTCCCCCGCCGACCTGGCCGGGAAGACCGTCGCGGTGCCCTCCGAGCGCTCCACCGCCTACCTGCTGTTCCGGCTCTGGGCGGCGAAGGCGGTGCCCGGCGGCTTCGGCGAGATCGTCGTCCTGCCGTTCCACGAGATCATGCCCGCCGTCCGGGACGGCCGGGTGGACGCCGGCCTGGTGATCCACGAGGCCCGCTTCACGTACCAGCAGTACGGCCTGCACAGCCTGGCCGACATGGGCGAGGCCTGGGAGCAGGAGACCGGCCTGCCGATCCCGCTGGGCGCGATCGTCGCCCGGCGCTCGCTCGGCGCCGAGCGGCTGCGGGCGATCGCCGACGCGATCCGCGCCTCCGTGCGGCAGGCCTGGGCGGACCCGGCGGCGAGCCGCGAGTACGTGCTGGCGCACGCCCAGGAGATGGACCTGGACGTCGCCGAGCAGCACATCGGGCTGTACGTCACCGAGTTCAGCGAGGACCTCGGCGAGGAGGGCTACGCCGCCGTCCGCGCGCTGCTCACCCGGGCCGCCGCGGAGGGGCTGGTGCCCCCGCTCGACCCGGGTGCGCTCGCGTTCTAGCCGGCGGCCGGCCGACGGTCAGAGGTCGAACTGGTCGGCCACCGCGCGCAGCAGGCCGGCCAGCTTCTGGCCGGTCGGCTTGGCGGGGTAGCGCCCGCGCTGGAGACCGGGCAGCACCGCGTCCAGCGTGGTGATCAGGTCCTGGACGATCGGTGCCATGTCGTCGGCGCTCCGGCGCTGGGCGGCGGCCACCGAGGGCAGCGCCTCCAGCAGCTGCACCGCCATCGCCTGGTCCCCGCGGTGCCCGGCGACCACGCCGAACTCGACCCGCTGGCCCGGCTTCAGCGACGTGACACCGGAGGGCAGCGCCTTGGTGTGGACGAAGACGTCGCCGCCGTCGTCGCGCGACAGGAAGCCGAAGCCCTTCGTCTCGTTGAACCACTTGACCTGGCCGGTGGGCATCTCGAACAGTCCTCGAATGGGTGTGGGGGATCCCGGCCCGGGCCGGGGATCACTGGGTGGTGGGAAAAAACGACCGGCCTCGACTCGGCGCCCGTGGGCGCTCATGGCCGGCACGCGGTCAGGAGCAGACTAACCGTCCGTCACTGCCTCATCCGCGTTCCGCGAGGGATCCGCGTTCCGAGGCCCGGTCGGGGCGGCGGGACCGGGATCTCGCGGTCACGGGCAACCCGGCGCCGGCACGGCCGGGGCGCGGCTCCGCGCGGTCCATCGGCTGACACCCCCCGGGTCTGAGGACGCGGGGCGCACCTGTAGCGCCCCTCGGCACCCCGTGCATACCCCCGCTCAACAGGGATCAAAACGTTCAGCTGCCGGGAAACTGCGCAACGTGACCGACCCGCTCCGGTGGCGGCCCCCGGCCGCCGCTCTGCCAGACTGGGGACAGTGCCGACCGGCCCGGAGGAGTGAGCAGACGTGAGCAGCCAGAGCACCGACCCCGGCGACGTGTACGTCAAGGCCGGGGCGATCGTCTTCGGTGTCGGCGCACTCGCCACCCTGGTCACCTTCGTCCCGCTGTTCCTGCACCTGACGCCGCTGCCGACGGCGGCCTACTGGCTGAGCATGCTGATGCCGGCCGGTTTCCTGGCCGCGCTGACCGGGCTGCTGCTGAACGCGCGGTCCCAGCGCCGCCGGAGCGCGCCCGTCGAGTCCTGAGGACGGCCGGGACGGCCGCCGAGGACCGGCTGCGGGCCGCGCGGACCGCTACGGGCCCGCCTGACCGCTACGGGCCGCTGCGGGTCGGCGCTAGCGTTCGGCCAGGTGCGCGGCGAGCCAGTCCGGGAAGTCGGTGAGGTCCGCCAGCACCACGTCCGCACCCGCCTCGCGCAGCTCCTGCGCGCTGTACGGGCCGGTGGGCACGCAGACCGCGACGGCGTCCGCGTGCCGGGCGCCCCGGATGTCGCCCAGGTGGTCGCCGACGTAGACGCTCGCGCCGTGCTCGCGCAGCGCCTCGCCCTTGGTCTCCGCCCACAGGTCGCCGATCACGGTGTCCGCGGCCAGCCCGGCGTGCTCCAGGTGGAGGCGGGCGTTCGGCTCGTACTTGCCGGTGATCACCGCGACCCGGCCGCCGTGGGCGCGGACCGCCTCGACGGCGGCGTGCGCGCCGGGCAGGGCCACGGTCGGGGCGAAGGCGTGGTCGCGGTAGAGCTCGCGGTAGCGGTCGGCGACCCGCTCCACGTCGGCCTCCGGGAACCAGTTGCGGATCTCGTCCAGCAGCGGCGGGCCCAGCCGGGTGACCACCAGGTCGGCGTCGACGTAGGTGCCGGTCTCGGCGGAGAGCGCCAGGTAGGTGGCGCGGATACCCGGCCGGGTGTCCAGCAGCGTCATATCGAGGTCGAAGCCGACGGTGAGCGGAGCGGGTGGGGTCGCGGACATACCGTCAGGCTACCCAACCGGCGCCGCGGACCACGAGGCGATTTGCCCGGGCTTCTCAGCTGAACTTAGGTTTACCTGAGTTGTCTGCGGAGAGGGCCCATGACCGACACCAGCGCACCGCCCGGCTCGCCGTACCGCGCGCCTCGGCGCCGAGCACTGTGGCTCGCCGCCGCCCTCGCCGTCCTGGCCGCCGCGGTGCTGCTGAGCCTGGCGGTCGGCAGCCGGACCATCCCGTTCGGCGACACGCTCGACGCCCTGCTGCACGGCGGCGACACCGCCAACGCCGTGGTGATCCGCGAGCTGCGGGTGCCGCGCACCGTCGTCGGCCTGGCCGTCGGCGCCGCGCTCGGCCTGGCCGGGGCCGTCATGCAGGGCCTGACCCGCAATCCGATCGCCGACCCCGGCATCCTCGGCGTCTCCCAGGGCGCGGCGGCCGGCGTGGTGGTCGCCATCTCCGGCTTCGGTGTCTCCACCCTCACCGGGTACGTCTGGTTCGGCTTCGTCGGCGCCGTGATCGCCACCGCGCTGGTGTACGGGCTCGCCGGGCGCGGCCGGGGCGGGGCCACGCCGATCAAGCTGGCGCTGGCCGGCTCGGCGACGTCCGCCTTCATCGCCTCGCTCAACACCCTGGTGCTGACCACCGACGCGGCCACCATGGACCAGTTCCGCTTCTGGCACGTCGGCTCGCTCTCCGGGCGGACCTCGGACGTGGCCTGGCAGCTGCTGCCGTTCCTGGCCGTCGGCACGGTGCTGGTGGTCGCGGTGGCGCGCGGACTGGACGCGCTGGCGCTCGGCGACGACACCGCGAAGGGGCTGGGCGCCAAGACCGGCCTGGTCCGGGCGGTCGGCGCGCTCGGCGCGACCGTCCTGACCGGTTCCGCGGTCGCGGCGGCCGGTCCGATCGCCTTCGTCGGCCTCGCCGTCCCGCACGCGGCCCGTGCGGTGGCCGGCGCCGACCACCGCTGGATCCTCGCCTTCTCCGCCGTCCTCGGCCCGGCACTGCTGCTGCTCGCCGACACCCTCGGCCGGGTCCTGTTCCCGCCGTCCGAGGTCCCGGCGGGCGTGATGACGGCCCTGGTCGGGGTCCCGGTGCTGGTGGCCCTGGTCCGCCGCCGGAAGGTGGTGGCGGCATGAGTTCCGTCCCCCTGCGCGGGTACTCCGTCGTCCGGGCCGGACGGGCGTCGTTCCTGCTGCACCGGCGCTCGGTGGCCGTCGCCGTCGGGCTGCTGGTGGCGCTGGCGGCGACCGTGGTGGCCTCGCTCTGCCTGGGCGAGTCCACCGTCCCGCCGGGCGAGGTGGTCAAGGTGGTGCTCGGACGGCCCAGCCCGCACGAGCTGGTGGTCGGCGAGTTCCGGCTGCCCCGGGTGGTGGTCGGGCTGCTGGTCGGCCTGGCGCTCGGGCTGGCCGGGGCGCTGATCCAGACCGTCGCCCGCAATCCGCTGGCCAGCCCCGACGTGGTGGGCGTGACCTGGGGCGCGACCGCGACCGTGGTCGGCCTGATGGCGTACGGCGTGGTCGGCTCGACCGGCCAGGCCCCGTACGCGGCGGTGGCCGGCGGGCTGGTGGCCGGGCTGCTGGTGTACGCGCTGGCCTGGCGGCGCGGCCTGCACGCGCAGCGCTTCGTGCTGATCGGCATCGGCATCAGCGTCGCGCTGTCCTCCCTCACCTCCGTCTTCCTGACCAAGGGCGACGGCTTCCAGGCCCAGGCCGCCAAGGTCTGGATGACCGGCAGCCTGAACGGCGCCGGCTACGACCAGGCCGGATGGCTCGCCCGGGTGCTGCTCGCCGCCCTGCCGGTCGCGCTGTGGGCCGCCCGCGCCCAGCGGTCGATCTCCTTCGACGACGCCACCGCCGTCGGCCTCGGCCTGCGCCTGGACCGGATCCGCCTCGGCATGGCGCTGCTGGGCATCGTGCTGGCCTCGTGCGCGGCCGGGGCCGCCGGGCCGGTGGACTTCGTCGCGCTGATGGCCCCGCAGATCGCGCTGCGGCTGGCCCGCTCGGCGCAGATCCCGCTGTTCTGCTCGGCGCTGACCGGCGCGCTGGTGGTGGTCCTCGCCGACCTGATCGCCCGGCGGCTGCTCGCTCCGACGGAGCTGCCGGTGGGCGTGGTGACCGGCATGGTCGGCGCCCCGTACCTGATGTGGCTGCTGATCCGATCCCGCCGTGGAGGTTCCTGATGTCCGCTCACCGTCTGGAGGCCCGGGGCCTCACCCTGGCCTACGAGGCGCGCACGGTCGTCGAGGGCCTGGACGTGGCCGTTCCGGACGGGCGGGTGACGGTGATCGTCGGCCCGAACGCGTGCGGCAAGTCGACCCTGCTGCGGGCCCTCGGCCGGCTGCTGAAGCCGGTCCGGGGCGCGGTGCTGCTGGACGGCGAGGAGCTGGCGCGGATCCCGACCAAGCGGATCGCCCAGCGGCTCGGCCTGCTGCCGCAGTCGCCGACCGCCCCCGAGGGCATCTCGGTGGCGGACCTGGTCGCGCGCGGCCGCCAGCCGCACCAGAGCTGGTGGCAGCAGTGGTCGCCGGAGGACGAGGCGGCGGTCGCCGAGGCGCTGGAGCGCACCTCCACCGCCGAACTGGCCGAGCGGAGCATGGACGAGCTGTCCGGCGGCCAGCGCCAGCGCGCCTGGATCGCGATGGCGCTCGCCCAGGGCACCGACATCCTGCTGCTGGACGAGCCGACCACCTACCTGGACATCGCGCACCAGGTGGAGGTGCTGGACCTGGTCCGCCGGCTGAACGTCGAGCGCGGTCGGACGGTCGTCGCGGTGCTGCACGACCTCAACCAGGCCGCCCGGTACGCGGACCACCTGGTGGCGATGCGGGACGGCCGGGTGGTGGCGCAGGGCCCGCCCGGGGACGTGGTGACGGCCGAGCTGGTGCGGGAGGTGTTCGGACTGGACTCGGTGGTGGTGCCGGACCCGGTGACCGGCACCCCGCTGGTCGTGCCGGGCGCCCCGTGGGCGGCGCTCACCCCGGACGGCGCTCCCGCTTAACGGCACTTTAGCTGCTATTTCGGACATAATCGACGGCGCCCCGACCCGCCCGCGCCGCCAGAGGACCGCCGATGCCCCGGATCTCCCGCCGCACCCTCCTGACCGGCCTCGGCGCGGGCGCGCTCGCGGCGGCCGCCGGCTGCACCACCGGGCACCCGGCCCCGGGGACCGCGGACGGCCTCGCCACCGGCGCCTGGCCGTCCCCGGCCCCGGTGCCGCCGGTGACGGTGAACGCCGCCACCGGCCCGGTCGTGGTGCCGGGCGCGCCGATGCGGGTGGTCGTGCTGGACACCGACGTGCTCGACTCCGCGCTGACCCTCGGCATCACCCCGGTCGGCGCCGCGCTGCCGGGCCGCGACACCAGCTACCCCGAGTACTGGCCGGCCTCCCGGACGGCCGGGATCCGGCTGGTCGGCCCGGCCGGCGCACCCGACCTGCCGACCGTACGGGCCCTGCGGCCGGACCTGATCCTCTCCAACCAGACCCGCGACGGCGACCGCTACGAGCAGCTGCGGGAGATCGCCCCCACCGTGCTCACCCAGACGTCCGGGGCGCCGTGGAAGGCCGACTTCCAGCTGCACGCCCAGGCGCTGAGCCGGGAGGCGGCCGGGGCGGCCTTCGCCGGCGCGTACCAGAAGCACGCCGGACAGGTCGCGCAGGCGCTGGCGGCGGCGAAGCTGTCGGGGCGCAAGGTGAGCCTGGTGCGGTTCGTGGAGGGCGGCGGCATCCGGCTGTTCGGGCGGCAGAGCTTCCCCGGGACGGTGCTCTCCGACGCCCAGATCGGCCGGCCCGACGCGCAGAACGTCGACCAGTCGGACTTCGCGATCCCGCCGGACCAGCTCGCCCGGGCCGACGGTGACCTGCTGCTGTACGCCACGTACGGCGATCCGGAGCTGTCGGGCGCCACCGCGGCACTCGCGAGCCCGGGGTGGCGGGCGCTGGGAGCCGTCAAGGGGCACCGGGCGTTCCCGGTGGACGACCAGCTGTGGTTCCAGGGGATCGGGTACACCGGGGCCAACTACGTGCTGGACGAGCTGCAGCGCTTCCTGGGGGCGTAGCCGGGGTCCGGCGCGCCCCCGCGTAACGGGCCGGGGAGACGCCGACGGCCGCGGTGAAGTCCCGGGTGAGGTGCGCCTGGTCGGCGTAACCCAGCTCGGCGGCGAGCGCGGCCAGGTCCAACCCGCCGTCCGTACCGGCGCGTTCGGCGGCCTCGTGGAGACGGGCACGGCGCAGCACCCACTTCGGGGAGGCGCCGACGTACTCGGCGAACAGCCGCTGGAGACGGCGGACGGTCAGGCCCGACTCGGCGGCCAGCTCGTCCACCCGGCGAAGGTCCGGTGTGCGGGTGATCCGGTCCACCACGGCGGCGACCTCGGCGGCGACCGGGTCGGGCGCGGGCAGCCGGGGGCGGAGGAAGGCGTCGGCGAGCGCGGCCGGATCGCCGGGCGCCCCGAGGACCTCCGCGTTGAACCGGTCGGCCCCGGGCCCGAAGTACTCGGCGGCGGGCACGGAACGGTCGGCGAGCCCGCTCACCGGGTGCCCGGCGAAGGCGCGGAAGGCGCCGGGACGGAACCGCGCGCCCAGCACGTGCCCGGCGCCCTCCAGCCGGCGGACGAAGAGCGAGCGGTCCACCCCGTACACCCGCGCCCCCGGCGCCTCGAAGACCAGGTGGACGTTGGGGTGGGCGAGCACCTTCTGCTCGTACGGCGGCAGGCCGTGCAGGTCCCAGCGAACCAGCCAGTAGTACTCGACGAACACCGCCACGGCCGGGTCGGGCGCGAGCCGGTCCACGGTGATCAGCTCCGCCGCCCGGGCGGGGTGGAGCACGCCCCGGCCGAGGTCGGGGGCGTCCGGGGAGGCCGGGGAGTCCATGCCCATGCCGCCAGGCTAGTCGTCGCGTTTCTTCAAGACCCGCCGGTGCGGCCCGGCCCAGAATCGAGGCCATGAACGCCCACCCGATGCACCCGTTCCTGACCCGCGCCGCCTCCGCCGCGGCCGGTGTCGCCGCCGCCGTCCCCGCCGACCAGCCGCTGGACGCGCCGACGCCCTGCCCGGAGTTCGACACCCGCGCGCTGATCAACCACTGGGTGCTCTACACCTCGCACGGCCTGGAGCACCGGGCCCGGCGGATCGAGCTGCCCGAGGAGCTGAACGCGCGGGACTTCGCCGCCGACGCCGACTGGCGCTCCGCCTACGCGGCCCAGCTGGAGCGCGCGGTCGCGGCCTGGGCGGACCCGGCCGCCTGGGAGGGGGACGTCGACCTCGGCGGCACCCCGATGCCGGCCGTCGGCATCGCCCGGATGCTGATCCTGGAGCTGCTGCTGCACGGCTGGGACGTGGCCCGGGCGACCGGCGGGCGGATCGAGGTCGACGAGGAACTCGCCCTGCTGACCGGGGAGATCGTGGCGGAGAACGCCGAGCTGTACCGGCAGTACGCGGGCTTCGCCGAGGCGGTGGCTCTGCCGGAGGGCGCCCCCGCGTGGGACCGCGCGCTGGCCGCCTCGGGCCGCGACCCGCACGGGAAGGCCTGAGCCGAGGACACCGGGCCCGACCGGGCCGGGCCGGGCCGGGCCGGGCCGCACGAGCGGTACGGGATCAGCCCTGACGCAGCGCCTCCCTCAGGCGGGCCATCAACAGCCGTACGGCCGGGGAGGGTTGGTCACGGCGGGCGACCAGCCCGAGCCGGGCCCGGATGGCGGCGTCGACCAGCGGGACGGCTCGCAGTCCGTCGCCCGCGGCGGAGGAGGGGCTGAGGACGGCCACGCCCGCGCCGCGCTCGGCGAGCCGGAGCAGGGCGACAGGGGAGCTGGCCTCGATGTCCACCCGCGGGTCGAGGCCGAGCCGCCGGCAGGAGCCCCGGTAGGCGGCACGGATGCCGGTGCCCGGGGAGAGGCAGAGGATCTTCTCGCCCCGCAGGTCCGCGAGCCGCAGCCGCGCCCGGTCCAGGGCGTGCCCGACCGGGACGACGGCGGCGATCGGCTCGTCGATGGCGACGGTGGCCTCCAGGCCCGGGAAGACCTCGCCCGCGTAGCCGATCAGGGCCAGGTCGAGCGAGCCGGCCAGGACCTGCGCCTGGAGGTCCTCGGAGTGCCCCTCGTGCAGGCTGAGTTCGATGCCGGGGTGACTGCGGCCGAGGTCGGCGACGGCGTCCAGGAAGGGCGGGATCGAACAGCCCGTGATCATGCCCAGCCGGACCCGGCCGCGGACGGCGTCCGCGAACTCGGCGGCGGTGTGCTGGATGGCGTCGAGGGTGGCCAGGGCGTTCTTCGCCAGCGGGAGGACCGCTTCGCCGGCCGGGGTGAGGCGCACCTGCCGGCCCGCCCGGTCGAGCAGCAGCTGGCCCAGTTCCCGTTCCAGCTTGGCCACTTGGGTGCTGATGCCGGACTGGCTCACGTGCAGCCGGGCCGCGGCGGCGGTGAAGGTCCCCTCGTCGGCCACGGCGGCGAAGTAGCGCAGCTGGTGCATCTCCATGACCGGTGACGATATTCGACCGGGTGCTCCATCCGCTCGGCCGATCGGTCCGCCGGACGAGCGACCTGACGGGACGACCCGGCGGGGACGGACCGCCTCGAACGACCCGCGGGGACGGACCGCGGCCGCGCGGGGCGGTCACGGCCCGGCCGACGTCACCGGCGGCGGTCCTTGCCCTGGATCTCCTTGCCCTGGACCGCCTTGCCCTGGATCTCCTTGCCCTGGACCGCCTTGCCCTGGATCTCCTTGCCCTGGACCGCCTTGCCCTGGATCTCCTTGCCCTGGATCTCCTTGCCCTGCGTCCGTGCCGTCCCGCCGTCGGGCAGGTCGGCCTCGATGCGCTCCTTGCGCACCCGGCCGGTGACGGTCTGCTCCTCGACGCGCTCCTCGGTCACCAGCCGCACGCGCTCGACCGGGACGGTCTCGGTGCGCACGACCGGCCGCTCCGCGTGCAGGGTGACCTCGTACTCGGCCTCCGAGATGAGCTCGCCGGTCATCGCGGCACCGCGGTCGGCCTCGGCGATGGGTTCGTGCTCGACGTGGACCTCCTCGTGCCGCACCGGCACGGTCTGCCGCTCCTCCTCGGTGACGACGTACTTGTGCAGCTTCGCGTGGCCGGTTTCGTACCGCTCGACGCCGACGCGCATCCGCTCCTCGGAACGGGTCATCACGCCGTCCTTGCCCGGGTGGACACCGGTCCGCCCGGCGGCGGAGGCGGCGCCCGGAGCCGCGGCGGCACGCGTGGTGGCGGTCGGGGTCGCGGCGGCACGCGTGGTGGCGGTCGGGGTCGCGGCGGCACGGCCGGTCTCGGCGGCAGCTCCGGTCATGCCCGCGGGACCGGCCGTGCCGACCGCACCGGTGCGGCCCGTGGTGCCGGTGTGCCCGCTCGCGACGGTGGTTCCGGCAGCGGCGGCCGCGGCAGTGGTGCCGGTGCCCGCGGCGGGCCGGTCGGCCGCCTTCCGGGCCCCGTCCCCGATGCCGTAGTACTGGTAGAGCCGATGTTCCTCGCGCTCGGAGAGGTGTCCGCCACGGTCCACGTCCACCAGCGGCGCGTTGTTGACCTTCTCCTTGGGGTACGGCACCTCCAGGTGGTCGCCGACGACCCGGGCGTCGCGGATCGGCACGAACGACTCGCCCGCCCCGAACCATCCGGTCTTGACGCTGACCCACTCCGGCTTGCCGGTGACGTCGTCGAGGAACACGTGGTCCGCCTTGCCGATCCGGCTGCCCCGTACGTCGCGGACGGGCTGGTGCAGCATGGAGCGGGCCTGCTGTTCGGTGATCACGATTCACGCCTCCTTCGCATTCCAGCGATGAGCGCCTTACCGGCCCGAACGGTCCGAAACCACCTCAGCTGACCTTCACTCAGCGTGACAGTCGTGGCCCACCGGTCACGCAGCGCATCCTTATTTCATCATCAGCAGAGATAGAAGCCATCTGATTCATCTGTTGGACGGATGGTCGTGGTGGCCGGGAGGATGGAGGCATGACGACGACGAAGACCGCGCGTGAGCTCGCCGAGACCTACTTCACCGCCTGGGAGGCGGGCGACTTCGAGACCGTCCGTGGACTGCTGGCCGAGGACGTCGACTTCGTCGGCGCGCTGGGGACGGCCTCCGGGGTGGAGGAGGCGCTGGCCGGGCTGAAGGGGCTCGGGCAGGTGCTGGAGAAGATCGACGTGAAGGTCCGGGTGGCCGAGGGCGACGAGGTGATCACCTGGTTCGAGCTGTGCACGAGCATCGCCCCGCCGGCGCCCACGGCGAACTGGATGCACGTCGAGGACGGGAGGATCGCCCGGATCCGGGTCACCTTCGACCCGCGCGGCCTGCTGGCCGGCTTCGAGCGGAAGGCCTGAGACCGACGGGCCCGGGGCCCGGCAGGGCCCGAGGCATGGGCCCGGCAGGCCCGGGACAGAACCGGCCGCGGCCGGCCGGCCCTACCCGGCCTCGTGCTGCGCGTACCTGGTCGTGAAGCCCAGGACCGCCACGTACCGGCCCTCGGCCGCCTTCGTGACCTCGCTCGGCCGCACGGGCTGCCAGGTCAGGTACTCGGACCGCTGCCCCTCGTCGTTCCGGTAGCGCCGGCTTCCGTACTTCTCGTACCAGTAGTCCTCACCGGAGGTCAGGAGTTCGGGGCCGGGCGGCCGGGTGACGTTCACGGCCAGTTCCGTCCGCACCGCCTCGCCCGTCGCCAGCGCGAACTCCACGGACGGGGCGATCGGCCTGGCCGCCGCCTCCGCCGCCTCCTCCGGGGTCGGGTCGGCGGGTGGCTGGTGGTCGTACTCGTCGGCCGCGACCAGGCTGTTCCACCTCTGTGAGCTGCGCCAGCCCTGGCCGTCCAGGTACCGGTCCAGATCGGCCAGCCGGGAGCGGACGTCACCCCCGTCGAAGGCCAGGTAGACGTTCACGGTCCGCTCGCAGGCCACCGGCAGCCACGTACCCCGGCTGAACAGATCACCGCGGTAGTCGGTGCGGCACACGTCGACCGTCGACCTCCCCAACCCCTGCGCCCACGGCAGTAGTTCGGGCAGCCGGTCGATTCGGTCGGCCATCCGCTCCTCGGCCGCCCGGCGGGCCTCCCCGGTCACCGGGGCCTGTGCGATCCCCGGGACGTCCGGAGGGGCCGGGATGGCCGTGGCGCGGTAGAGCCGCCACCCCGCCCAGCCGCCGAACACGACCGCCGTCCCCAGGACCGCGATCATCACCCACCGCAGCCAGAACCGAACCACATCCACCTCCGGCCTCCGCCCACCCCGCTCGGGCATCGTACGGGCGCGAACGCGCAACCGTACGGGCGGTACCGCAGGACGGCCGGTCCGCACGGGACGTCGGCCGGTCCGAGCTCCCGCGCGGGACAGCGGCGTTCACGCCCTCCCACCCCTCCCGCCGCAGCGGAGGTGACCGCCTCCCGCCGCGGCGGAGGTGACCGCCGGCCGCCGCGGCGGAGGTGACGGTCACCCGTCGGAGCGGAGCGGCTCGCCGGCCCGGTGCAGGTGGGCGAAGATCTCCCGGTAGGAGCGGAACAGGCCGGTCTCGCAGTACGGGACGCCCTTCTCGGCGCAGAACTCCCGGGTGATCCGGGCGGCCCGCCCCAGCGCCGGGGTCGGCATGCTGGGGAACAGGTGGTGCTCCACCTGGTAGTTGAGGCCGCCCATCAGCGAGTCGATGAGCACCCCGCCGCGGACGTTGCGCGAGGTGAGCACCTGGCGGCGCAGGAAGTCGAGCTTCATCCCGGGCGTCACCATCAGCATGCCCTTGTGGTTCGGGGCGAAGACGCACCCCAGGTAGACCCCGAGCAGCGCCTGGTGGACGGCCAGGAAGGCGACCGCCTTGCCGACCGGGAGCGCCGCGAACACCAGGCCGAAGTAGCCGGCGAAGTGGACCGCCAGCAGCACGCCCTCCAGCACCGGGCGCTTCATGACGGGGCTGCGCAGCGCGCGGAAGCTGTTGAAGCTGAGGTTGAGGCCCTCCAGCAGGAGCAGTGGGACGAACAGGTACGCCTGCCGGCGGCCGATGAACCGGGCGAGGCCGCTCGCCTGCCGGGCCTGCCGCTTGGACCACACCAGGAGTTCGGGTGCGACGTCCGGGTCCCGCTCCTCGTGGTTCGGGTTGGCGTGGTGGCGGGTGTGCTTGTTCATCCACCAGCCGTAGCTCATGCCCATCAGCAGGTTGGCGGCGATCCGGCCGCCGATCTCGCTCGGCAGCCGCCGGTCGAAGACCTGGCGGTGCGCCAGGTCGTGGGAGAGCAGGCCGATCTGGGCGAAGACGACGGACATCGCCGCCGCCAGGCCGATCTGCCACCAGGTGTCGCCCAGCGCGAACAGGGCGTACCAGCCACCGAGGAAGGCGGCGAGCACCAGGCCCGCGCGGACGGCGTAGTAGCCGGGGCGCCGGTCGAGCAGGCCCTCGGCGGCTATCCGGCGGGTCAACTGGGCGAAGTCGCTGCCGCCGCTCCCCGGCCGGGGGGAGGGGGCTTCGGGCGCTTCGGTCGTCATCACGGGCTGCGCGGGCATGCCCCGATTCTGGCGGCGGCCCGCCCGCCCGCAGAACGGGGAAAGCACCCGTCCCGTACGGGTGTTAACCCCCGTGCCGCGAGGGGTGCCGGCCCGCCGCCGGGATCGGCGGGGCGGGGAGGTGGCGGGGCCGGGAGGCGGCGGGGTGGGGAACCGGCGGGCGGAGAACCGGCGGGACGGGGATCGGGGAGCCGGGCCCCTCAGCAGGCTTCCGGCCGGCCGAACAGCTCGTCCAGGTGGTACGCGAGGACCGCGAGCGCCTGCTCGCCGGTGCGCTGGCCGCCCAGGACGCTGGAGCCGAGTCCGTTGACCATCGCCAGCAGCCCGGCCGCGACCGTGTCGACGTCCCGCTCCGGCCCGATCTCCCCGGCCTGCTGCGCCGCGCGCAGCTGCTTGGCGAGGAAGCCCTCCAGCACGGCGGGCGGCTGCGCGGCCTGCTTCTCCAGCACCTCGGGGTCGCCGAGGACCAGCGTGTAGTACGCCGCGTACGTCCTGGTGATCCGGCGGCTCTCGGCGTCCGTCGGCAGGATGCAGGACAGGACCGCCGTCACCACCTCCCGGGGGGCGCGCGCCGGGCCGATCCACTGCTCCATCCGGGCCTGGAGCTGGGTGCCGAGCCTGGCCAGGGCGTCCAGGAGCAGGCCCTCCTTGGTCGTGAAGTAGTACTGCACGAGTCGCAGGGAGACGCCGGCCTCCGTCGCGACCGCCCGCATGCTGGCGGACTGCAGGCCCTGGGTGTCGGCGATGCGCAGCAGGGCCTCGGCGATCTGCCGGCGGCGTTCCTCGTGGTCGACCTTCGCGGTCATGTTCCGGCCTCCGTACGTCCGACCCGTTCTCCTGGTACACCCGTATCATGCATGTGATACACATGTACCATGCGAATCAGCGAGTTCAGGAACGGCAAGGCCGAAGCCCGCTTCCGCACCGCCTACGAGCGCGCGCTGACCGAACTGCGGCCCCGGCCGTGGACGCCGCTCGACGTCCCCACCGGCTACGGCACCACCCGCGTCTACCGCACCGGCCCCGCCGAAGGACGGCCGATCGTGCTGCTGCCCGGCTCCGGCGGCAACGCGCTGATGTGGCACGGCCACCTCGACACCCTCGCCGCACAGCACCCCGTGATCGCCGTGGACACCGTCGGCGAACCGGGCGCCAGCGTGCAGAGCGCCCCCATCGCGGACGGCCGCGACGCCGCCGCCTGGCTGGAGGACCTGCTCACCGCCCTCGACCTGCCCACCGCCCACCTGGTCGGCTGCTCCTACGGCGGCTGGATCGCCCTCAACCACCAGATCCACCACCCCGGCCGGACCGCCGGACTCACCCTGGTCGACACGGCGGGCCTGGCCGACCTGGACCGCCGCTTCTACACCTGGATGATCCTCGGCGGCCTCGCCGCCATGGCGCCGCGACCGCTGCGCCCCAGGCTGGCCCGACTGGTCGGCAACAGCGCCGTCCTGGAGACCGAACTGATGGCCCTGGTCCGCGCCTCGGTGGGCTTCCGCCGCCGGCTGCCCCCGGCCGCCACCCTCACCGACGAGGAACTCGGCCGACTCACCGCCCCCGCCCTCTTCCTCCTCGGCGAACGCAGCGCCCTGCACGACTCCCGGGCCGTCGCCGACCGCCTGCGCCGGCTGGTGCCCGCCGCCCGGGTCGAGATCGTCCCCGGCGCGGGACACTCGCTGCCCACCGACGACCGCGCGGCGGTCACCGCCGGGATCCTCGGCATGGCCGCGCGGCAGACCGGCTGACCGGGGCGGCCGCCGGGGCGCGGCTCCCGGCGGCGCCGGGGCCGACGGGCGGCCCGCCGGCGCTACGGCCGCTCCACCGGCCCACCGAGCGCGGCGCGGACCAGACGGATGACGGCCGGGGTGGCGGCGGCCGGACCACCACCACCGCCGCCCGGCGTGCCCGCCGTCCCCGTCCCCGCCCCTGTCTCCGTCCCCTTCCCCGCCTCCGCCTCCGCCTCCGCCTCCAACGCGTCGTAGGTCTCGAAGGCGGTGAGGACGAAGAGCAGGCTCGCCGCGTCCGGCGGGGCGGCGGGCAGCCGGCCGGCCAGGACGGCGGCACCCTCGCGGCGGCGGGCGTCGCGGTCGGCGATGACCCGGCCCACCTCCTCGTCGAGCGCGGCGAGGGCCCGCAGCCGCCGGGTGCAGACCCGGTCGACCGCCCAGAAGCCGCCCATCACCTCGACGAAGCGGTCCACCGCCGCCCAGGGGTCGGCCAGGGTGAAGGCCTCGGCGAGCCCGGCCATGCCGCCCTGCGCGGCGAGGGCGTCGCAGACCGCCTCCAGCAGGCCCGCCTTGGAGCCGAACTGGTAGTAGACGGTCGCCCGGGCGACGTCGGCGCGGCGGGCGACGGCGTCCAGCGAGACCCCGCCGGTCTCGGCCAGGTTCGCGCGGGCGGCCGCGACGATCCGGGCGCGGGTCTCGTCGACCTCCGCCTGCCGCTGTCCCATCCGGTAGGACCGGGGGCTCATCCCGCTCGCCTCCACTCGTTCCGCTCGTCCGCGTGAACTGGCAGTATCGCCGATCGGTTCCCCCGGGCGGGGCCGCCCCGGCATCCGCAGGGACGGCCCCACCGCTCAGAGGATGACTCGCCCCCCGCTGACGTCCAGGGTCTGCCCGGTGATCCAGGAGGACGCGTCGGAGCCCAGGAAGAGCACGGCCGAGGCGATGTCCACCGGCTCGCCGAGGCGGCCCAGCGGGTGCGCGGCGGCGACCGCGGCCTGCACCTCGGGCGGCATCTGCGCCGCCGTCCGCTCGGTCCGGACGGCACCCGGCGCGACGGCGTTGACCCGCACGCCCTCACCGGCGACCTCCAGGGCGAGGTGCCGGGTGAACATCAGCACGCCCGCCTTGGCCGTGGCGTAGGCGGCGGAGGCGCCGCTGGGCAGCCGGCCCGCCGTGGAGGCCATGGTGACGATCGAACCGCTGCCGCGGGCCAGCAGGCCGGGCAGGAAGGCCTGGACGGTGAGGAAGGTGGCGGTGAGGTTGCCGTCCAGCACGGCCCGCCAGTGCTCCTCGGTCTCGCGGACGGTCGGCACCGGGTAGCCGTCGCCGCCGGCGAAGGCGGCCAGGACGTCGACCGGGCCGAGGTCCTGCTCGATCCGGGCGGCGGCAGAGCCGAGCGCCGTCGCGTCCGTGCAGTCGGCGACCAGTCCGAGTGCCCGGGCGCCCTCCGCCCGCAGTTCCCCGGCCACCTCCTTCAGCGCCGCCTCGTCGCGGCCGAGGACGGCGACGGCCGCACCCTGCCGGGCGAAGGCGCGGGCGGTCTCCGCACCGATGCCGCGGCTGCCGCCGGCGATCACGACCACCCGGCCGGCCAGATCGGGGTACCGAGCCTGCAGAACTCCCATGTCCCATCGCTCCTTTGGACTTGCACTCGCGGTGTGCTGTGGTTCACTTGGTTTCATTCATACAGTCCGTCTGAATGAATGACAAGCACCGACCCGACCCGGACACCGGCCGAGCACCGACCCCGGACCGTCCGAGTCCCGAAGTCCCCGAGTCCCGGAATCCTGAGGAGGAACCGATGAGGATCGCAGTCGTGGGCGCCACCGGACGCACCGGCCGCCTGGTGGTCGACCTCGCACTGGCGGCCGGACACACCGTCACCGCCGTCGCCCGCGACCCCGCCCGGCTACCGGCGCACACGCACGGCAGCGCGCTCACCGCGCGGGCCGACGTCGGCGAACCCGGCTCCCTGCACGGCCCGTTGAACGGCCAGGACGCCGTAGTCGCCACCCTCGGCAGCACCGGCCGCGGGGCCACCACCGTCTTCTCCGACGGCGCCCGGGAGCTGACCGCGGCGGTCCGGGACGGCGGCGTCCGGCACCTGGTGACGATGAGCTCGGCGGGCCTGGACACCAGCCGGCTCCCGTTCGCCCAGCGGGTGGTGACCAGGCTGGTGGTCGACCGGCTGTACCGGGAGATCCATCACGACCTCGCCCGGATGGAGGCGGTGCTCGCCGGCTCCGACACCGCCTGGACGGTCGTCCGGGTACCGATGCTCAAGGACGGACCGCCGTCCGTGGGCCCGCAGATCTCCTACGACCGGCCGCTTCCCCGCGCCGGCACCGCCACCCGCGCCACCGTCGCGCACTGGATCGTCGGCCACCTCGGCGACCCGGCGACCTTCCGCCGCCTCGTCCACCTCGCCGACGACTGACGCCCGGCCCGTGCCCCGTCGGCCGCGTCACCCGAGCCATGGAGCCGCCGAGCCGCGAACGGCCGTCACCCGGCGGCCGCCGCCGACCGCCCCCGGCTCAGCCCTGCTGCGGCGGGCGGCGGCGCATGGCGAGCAGCAGCAGGACCACCGCCGACAGCACCGCGGCCAGCCGCAGCACGTTCGGGGCCGACGACCAGCTGATCTGGCCCAGCGGCGAGCCCGACTGGAGGCCGCCGCCCTGCCCCCCGGCCTGTTTGGCCTGCCGCATGGAGTAGAGGGTGGTCGCGCTCATCGTGACCAGCGGAATGCCGAGGATCACGAACTTGCGCATCAGGTCGGAGATCTGGCGGGACAGGTAGCCGAGGCCCCAGCCGGCCAGCATGGCCGGGAGGAAACCGGAGACCGCCCCGCCGACCAGCAGGCCGCAGGAGAGCAGGATCAGCGGGGAGGGCTTGCGGGCGGCCGCGTCCTTCCGCGCCTCCTGGCCCTGGCCCTTGCCCTTCGCCTTCCCCTTACCCTTCGCTTGGCCCGCGGCCTTCCCGGCAGGGGCGGCGGGCGCCGCCGGGGTCTGCTCGATCCGGCCCCTGCGCGGCTTCTTCCTCAGGTCCGCGGCGGGCACCGCCGGCTCCGGCGCGGGCTCGGCCTCCTCCCCGGTGCGCTGCTCGGGGATCGGCTTCGGCACGGGCCGCGGCCCGTCCGAGAAGTCGAAGAGGGTCATCGTCCACGGGCCGGTGCTCGACACCGTGGGCGGCGGGATCGCGTGCGCCCGCGCCTCGGCGGTGGCCAGGTCCGGCGGGTCCAGCGGTACGGACGGGATGCCGGCCGCGCTCGGCGCCGGCGGGTCGTACACGCTGTCGGGGTCGAAGTCCGGCACGGGCCCCGGGGCGGGGACGGGACCGGAGGAGGGGGCGGACGGAGCCTCCGCGGCGCCGCCGGAACCGGAGCCCGCGCCGGCCTCCGGGCCGCCGCCCGAGCGCTCGCTCCACGGCCCGCTCTTGCGCCACCACTCGCCGTCCGTCATCACCGACCACCCCGCCTCGCCCGTACCGGCCGCCCACCGAACCGCCCTCGGCGTGACGCTACCCACCCCGCCCCCGCCCGCGCGAGTCCGTCCGCGGGTCCGCGGTGCGCCGCGGGTGCCGCGGGACGAGGGACACCCCGTCGTCCCCGCGCCCGACTAACCTAGGTCGAATGACCACACAGCAGGGCCCTCAACGCCGGAGCAGGTCCGCCACCGGCCCGCGCACCCTCGCCGAGGAACTGCGCGCCCGTCCGGACGACGCGCTCGCCGCCCTGCTCCGCTCCCGCCCCGACCTGCTGAACCCCGTCCCCGGCGACCTCACCCAGCTGTCCGCCCGGCTCTCCTCGCGCGCCTCCGCGCTGCGCGCCCTGGAGCGGCTCGACCGCTTCACCCTCCAGGTCGCCGAGGCGCTGGCCACCGCCCCGGACGGCACCTCGCTGAGCACCGTCCGCACCCTGCTGACCGGCCCTGCGAAGGTCAAGCCGCACCCCGGCGCGAGCCCGCTCACCCCCGCCGACCGGTCCGCCGTCGCCACCGCCCTGCCGCGCGCGATCGCCACCCTGCGCGACCGGGCGCTGCTCTGGGGCCCGGACAACGGGCTGCGGCTGGTCCTCGCCGTCCGCGAGGCGCTCGCCCCGACCACCGGCAACCCGGGCCGCACCGGCCTCGGCCCCACCCTCGCCGACGCCACCATCGGCATGTCCCCGGCCCGGCTGCAGCAGCTGCTCGCCTCCGCCGGACAGCCCGCCACCCCGGACCCGGTCAGCGCCGTCGCCGCGCTCACCGCACTGCTCACCGACCGCACCCGCTGCGCGGCGCTGCTCGACACCGCGCCCGAGGCCGCGCGGCGGCTGCTGGAACGGCTGGTCTGGGGCCCGCCCACCGGCACCGTCCCGGACGCCGCCCGCCCGGTCACCGCCGAGGACGCCCAGAGCCCGGTCGAGTGGCTGCTCGCCCGCGGTCTGCTGCTGCCCAACAGCCCCGGCAGCGTCGTGCTGCCCCGCGAACTCGCCCTGCACCTGCGCGGCGGCCGCACCCACCGCACCGTCGAACCGGTCCAGCCCGAGCCCGCGCCCGCCGCCGCCCCGCGCGACCCCCGGGCCGTGGACGGCGCCGCGGCCGGCCAGGCGCACACCGCGGTCAAGACCGTCGAGGAACTGCTGGACGGCTGGGGCCTCACCCCACCGCTGACCCTGCGCGCCGGCGGCCTCGGCGTGCGCGACCTCAAGCGCACCGCCCAGGCCCTGGAGAGCACCGAGCGGCAGACCGCCTTCTGGCTCGAACTCGCCTACACCGCGGGGCTGCTGGCCCCCGACGGCGAGGTGGACGAACGCTGGGCCCCCACCCCCGGGTACGACACCTGGCTGCACCTGGACACCGCCGAGCGCTGGTCCGTGCTGGCCTCCGCCTGGCTCGCCGCCACCCGCGTCCCCGCCCTCACCGGCACCGCGGACGGCCGGGGCAAGCCGCGCGCCGCCCTCGGCCCCGAACTCGACCGCACCCTCGCCCCCTCCGTCCGCCGCGCCGCCCTCGCCCTGCTCGCCGAACTCCCGCCGGGCACCCCGGCCACCGCCGAGGAACTGCTCCCCACCCTGCGCTGGCAGCGCCCGCTGCGCGGCGGCCCCACCGGCCCGGACGGCCGCGAACTGCGCGACGAGCTCACCGCCTGGACCCTCGACGAGGCCGAACTCCTCGGCATCACCGGCCGCGGCGCCCTGGCCGCCCCCGCCCGTGCCCTGCTCACCGCCGAGTCCGACCCGGCCGAGGTGCTCGCCCCGCTGCTCCCCCAGCCGCTGGACCACGTGATCCTCCAGCCGGACCTCACCGCGATCGCCCCCGGCCCGCTGCTCACCCCGCTCGCCCAGGCCCTCGCCCTGTGCGCCGACATCGAGTCCAAGGGCGGCGCCACCGTCTACCGCTTCACCCCGGCCTCGGTGCGCCGTGCCCTCGACGCCGGCCGCACCGCCACCGACCTGCGGTCCTTCCTGGAGCAGCACAGCCGCACGCCCGTCCCGCAGCCGCTCGCCTACCTGATCGACGACATCGCCCGCCGGCACGGCGTCCTGCGGGTCGGCGCCGCCTCCTCCTACCTGCGCTGCGACGACCCGTCGCTGCTCGGCGAGGTGCTCGCCGACCGCCGCTCCGCCGACCTGCGGCTGCGGCTGCTCGCGCCCACCGTCCTCGCCTCCCAGGCCGCCCCGGACGTGCTGCTCGCGACCCTGCGCACCATGGGCTACGCCCCGGCCGCCGAATCCGCCGAGGGCGACGTGCTGATCACCCGCCCGGACAGCCACCGCACCCCGCCCCGGACGGCCCCCGTGCCCGTCCCCGACGGCCCGCCCGCGCCCGACGACACCCTGCTCGCGGCCGCCATCAAGGCCATCCGGGCCGGCGACCGCGCGGCCACCGCCACCCGCCGCGATCCCGCCTCCGACCCGCGCCGGCTCCCCCGCACCGCCGCCGCGGAGACCCTGGCCGCCCTGCAGACGGCCGTCCTGCTCGGCGAGCGCATGTGGATCGGCTACCTCAACGCCGAGGGCATCGCCAGCCAGCGCATCATCGACCCGGTCAAGGTCGAAGGCGGCTTCGTCACCGCCTTCGACCACCACGCCGACGAACTCCGCACCTTCGCCCTGCACCGCATCACCGGCGTCGCGGAACTCGACGAGTGAGTCCGGGGCCTCAGTGCCCCTGCTGCGCCTCCTTCATCTTGTCCTGGACGGCCTTGTCCGCCAGGCTGCCGATCTGCCCCTGCCCGACCGGCATCGAGCCCCCGGTGACGGTGTCCGCCAGCAGGAACCCGGGCGCCGCGAGCAGGCCGCCGGGCCCCTCGCCGATGCCCGCGAGGGCGTGGGCCGAACCGGCCGAGGAGGCGGTGGCCGCGAAGGCCGAGCCCATCAGGGCGAGGGCGGTGAGAACACGCTTCGACTTCTTCATGGCCATCTCAACGAGCGAGTACGCACCGTGGTCACTCGAAGTAATTGACGGGCCGGTCCCATCGGCGTAGTCCGGAAGCAGGGGATTCCGACAAGGAGGCACCCACCATGCTCGGCGAACTGATCGGTGAGATCCAGGGCGAGGAGACCGGCCGACGCGTCCTCTCCGCCGGAGACGGGCACCCGGTCGTCGAGGTGTCCATCAAGGGCACCGGCAGCTACTACGGCACCGCCGTCAGCACCATCGCCACCTACGAGTCCGAACTGCGCTCCGACGGCTCCCTGTTCGGCGAGGGCCAGGGCGTCGACATGACCGCCGACGGCCAGGGCGTCGGCTGGCACGGCAGCGGCATCGGCCACTTCACCGACGGCGGAGGCACCGGCTTCCGCGGCGCGATCTTCTTCTCCACCGCCTCGCCCGCCCTCGAACGCCTCAACGGCGTCGTCGGCGTCTTCGAGTTCGAGACGGACGCCGGAGGCAAGATCACCGGCAAGTTCTACGAGTGGAAGTAGCCGCCCGGAACCGGCCCGCCCACGCTCGCGGCGGAATGCGCGACACTGGAGGGTCTGCGTCAATCCACCCTGTCAGCCAGTGGAGGGCTTCCCCGCGTGAACGACGGACCGCTCATCGTCCAGAGCGACAAAACTCTTCTCCTGGAAATCGATCACCCCAAGGCCGGCGACTGCCGTCGCGCCATCGCGCCGTTCGCCGAGTTGGAGCGGGCACCCGAGCACGTGCACACGTACCGGGTGACGCCGCTCGGCCTGTGGAACGCGCGGGCGGCCGGGCACGACGCCGAGCAGGTGGTGGACGCCCTGGTGACGTACTCGCGCTACCCGGTGCCGCACGCGCTGCTGGTGGACGTGGCGGACACCATGGGCCGGTACGGCCGCCTCCAGCTGCTCAAGCACCCGACCCACGGGCTGGTGCTCACCACCACCGACCGGCCGGTGCTGGAGGAGGTGCTGCGCTCGAAGAAGATCGTCCCGCTGGTCGGCGCCCGGGTCGACCCCGACACCGTGGTGGTGCACCCCTCCGAGCGCGGGCAGATCAAGCAGGTGCTGCTCAAACTCGGCTGGCCCGCCGAGGACTTCGCCGGCTACGTGGACGGCGAGGCGCACCCGATCGACCTGGACGAGGACGGCTGGCAGCTGCGCCCGTACCAGGCGCAGGCCGTCGAGGGCTTCTGGCACGGCGGCTCGGGCGTGGTCGTGCTGCCCTGCGGCGCCGGCAAGACGCTGGTCGGCGCGGCCGCGATGGCGCACGCCAAGTCGACGACGCTGATCCTGGTCACCAACACCGTCTCGGCCCGCCAGTGGAAGCACGAGCTGGTCAAGCGCACCTCGCTCACCGAGGACGAGATCGGCGAGTACAGCGGGACGAAGAAGGAGATCCGCCCGGTCACCATCGCCACCTACCAGGTGATGACGACCAAGCGGAAGGGCGTCTACGCCCACCTGGAGCTGTTCGACGCCCGCAACTGGGGCCTGGTCGTCTACGACGAGGTGCACCTGCTGCCCGCGCCGGTGTTCAAGTTCACCGCCGACCTCCAGGCCCGCCGCCGGCTCGGCCTGACCGCCACGCTGGTGCGCGAGGACGGCCGCGAGGGCGACGTGTTCAGCCTGATCGGCCCCAAGCGCTTCGACGCGCCGTGGAAGGAGATCGAGGCCCAGGGCTACATCGCGCCCGCCAACTGCTGCGAGGTGCGGGTCACCCTGACCGACTCCGAGCGGCTCGCCTACGCGACCGCCGAGCCGGAGGAGCGCTACCGCTTCTGCGCCACCACGGCGACCAAGCGGCGGGTGGTGGAGGCGCTGGTCAGGAAGCACGAGAAGGACCAGACGCTGATCATCGGCCAGTACATCGACCAGCTGGACGAGCTCGGCGAGGCCCTGGACGCCCCGGTGATCAAGGGCGAGACCAGCAACGCCCAGCGCGAGAAGCTCTTCGACGCCTTCCGGAACAAGGAGATCGGCGTCCTGGTGGTCTCCAAGGTCGCGAACTTCTCGATCGACCTGCCCGAGGCCACCGTGGCCATCCAGGTCTCCGGGACCTTCGGCTCCCGCCAGGAGGAGGCCCAGCGCCTCGGCCGGGTGCTGCGCCCGAAGGCGGACGGCCACGCGGCGCACTTCTACTCGGTGGTCGCCCGCGACACCGTGGACCAGGACTTCGCCGCCCACCGGCAGCGCTTCCTGGCCGAGCAGGGCTACGCGTACCGGATCATCGACGCGGACGATGTGCTGTAGGACGGCTGTCCGGCACCGGTTCCGTACCGGACACCGTCGCGTTCAGTACCGGACACCGTCGCGCCCGAGGAAGATCACGCGCGCGGCGGTGTCCAGGGCGATGCCGACGTTGCGCACGACGGTGCTCAGCGGATTGCGGTGACGCCCGGAGACGGCGGTGGCGCCGGCCGGGCCGGATCGGGGGATGCGGTTCGTGGTGCTCATGTCTTCAACGGTAGGCACCCGGACGGCCGACGGCATCACTCCAAAGGCCGTATCCGCAGGTGCACGGGTCGTCCTGCCGGTGTACGGCGGTCCCCGACGCCCCGCAGGGAGGAACCCCGACGCCCCGCGGGGAGGAACCCCGAGACCCCGCAGGGGCCGACCCCGGGAGCCACCGGGCTGGAACCGCCGGGCGGACGGGTCTAGGATCGTCCGTCTGCCCCCCTCCCGAACCGTGGTACCTGCTGAAGTCCCGCAGGCAGCCGGGGGAGGTGCCGACCGCACGGCAACCGGTCGGCGTGCCCACCGTGAGCTCCTACGATCCGCTGCGCCCGCCACCGGGGCAGCCGGGAAGGTTCGCTGTGCCCGCCACCCCCATCACCGACCCCCTCCAGCGCGAACGCGACCACCTGGCCGCGTCCCGGGCCGCGCTGCGCGCCATGCGCGAGGACGTCGAGTCGCTCGACATCCGCGACGTGACCGGCACCTGGGTCACCGCCCTCGTGCTCCAGAACCAGATCGAGGCCAGGATCGCCGCACTGGCCGACCTCTCGCACACCCCGCTGTTCTTCGGCCGCCTCGACTACCTCCACGCGATCAGCGAGGAACTGAGCGAGGGCGGAGGCGGGGAGAACTTCTACATCGGCCGCCGGCACGTCCACGACGCCGACGGCGACCCGATGGTGATCGACTGGCGCGCGCCGGTCTCCCAGCCGTTCTACCGGGCCAGCCGCACCGCGCCGATGGACGTCGAGCGCCGCCGCCGCTTCGGCTACACCGGCGGCGAGCTCACCGCCTACGAGGACGAGCACCTCAGCGATCCGGCCGAGGACGACACCGCCTCCGCCCTGCTGGCCGCCGAGATCGAGAAGCCCCGCGTCGGCCCGATGCGCGACATCGTCGCCACCATCCAGCCGGAGCAGGACGAGATCGTCCGCTCCGACATCACGGGCACCATCTGCGTCCAGGGGGCGCCGGGTACCGGGAAGACCGCCGTCGGCCTGCACCGCGTCGCCTACCTGCTGTACGCGCACCGCGAGCGCCTCGCCCGTACCGGCACCCTGGTGATCGGGCCGAACAACGCCTTCCTGTCCTACATCGAGCAGGTGCTCCCGGCCCTCGGCGAGCTGGACGTCGCCCAGGCCACCGTGCAGCAGCTGGTCGGGCACGTCGAGGTGAGGGGCGAGGACGACCCGCGGGCGGCCCGGCTGAAGGGCGACGCCCGGATGGCCGAGGTGCTGCGCCGGGCGGTGCGCTCGGGCATCACCCTGCCCACCGAGCCCTGCGTGGTGGTCCGCGGTTCCCGCCGCTGGCGCGTGCCGGTGTACGAACTGGCCGAGATCATCGAGGAGTTGAAGGGCCGTGAGGTCCGTTACGGCGCGGCGCGGGACGCCCTGCCGCAGCGCATCGCGCACGCCGTGCTGCTGAAGATGGAGCAGGGCGGCGAGGCCCCGGACGACCGGGTGCAGGACGCGGTGGCCCGCAACAGCGCCGTCAAGGCGGTGGTCAAGGAGTGCTGGCCGGCCGTGGATCCGGCGAAGGTCGTCCTGCGGCTGCTCTCCGAGCCGGAGTTCCTGGCCGCGTGCGCCGAGGGCGTGCTGACGCCCGAGGAGCAGCAGGCGGTGCTCCGGCCCAAGCCCGACCGTTCGGTGCGGACCGCCCGCTGGACGGCGGCCGACGCCGTCCTGGTGGACGAGGCGACCGACCTGGTGCAGCGCACCCCCTCGCTGGGGCACGTGGTGCTGGACGAGGCCCAGGACCTCTCCCCGATGCAGTACCGCGCGGTGGGCCGGCGCTGCACCACCGGCTCGGCGACCGTCCTCGGCGACCTCGCCCAGGGCACCACCCCGTGGGCGACGGCGAGTTGGCCGGAGGCGCTGCGTCACCTGGGCAAGCCGGAGGCGCACATCGAGGAGCTGACCAAGGGCTTCCGGGTGCCGGAGGAGGTCATCGCGTACGCCTCCCGGCTGCTCCCGGCGATCGCCCCCGGTCTGGCCCCGGCCTCCTCGGTCCGTGAGGCCCCGGGCTCGCTGACGATCCGCCGGGTCGCCGACGGGGACACCACGGAGGCGGTCCTGGCGGCCTGCCGGGAGGCGCTGGGGCACGAGGGATCGACCGGCCTGATCGCCGCCGACGCCCGCATCCCGCGGCTCGCCGAGGCGCTGACCGCCGCGGGCCTGCCGCACCTCTCCCCCGGCGCCGAGACCAGCGCGGAGGCCCGGCTCACCCTCGTCCCGGCCTCGCTGGCCAAGGGCCTGGAGTACGACTACGTGGTGCTGGACGAGCCGGCCGCGGTGATCGCCGGGGAGCCGGACGAGCGGACCGGCCTGCGGCGGCTGTACGTGGCGCTGACCCGTGCCGTCTCCGGGCTGACGGTGCTGCACGGCGAGCCGCTGCCGGAGCAGCTGCGGTAGCGGGCGAAAGGGCCGGTCCGGGGACGCGCCCGTTAGCCCCGTGGGCGC
>NZ_JBSHBN010000075.1:0-42047 GCF_053612025.1 Kitasatospora sp. NPDC054768 | reverse complement strand
GCGTCCGGCCGGCCCCGCGGGGGTGCCTCAGGGGCGGTCGGAGCCGTGGTAGCTGCCGCTCTGGTGGGAGCCCTGGGCCGGGACGGCGCCGTAGTGGCCGGGCCGGTGGCCGCGCGGGTGCCGGGTCAGCTTGTAGCCGAGGACGCCGGCCAGCGCGGCCAGGAAGCCGCCGGCGATCGTCCAGTACCAGCGGCTGTTCCAGCCGGAGAACCAGCCGGTGTACCAGTGCTCCTCCTGGGCGACCGGGGCGGCCGCCTTGGCCGTGCTCGCGCCGCCGCCGACCGGCGGGACCAGCGGGGCCTTCAGCTCGCCGCCCTCCGGCTGGGCGTTGTCGGCGTCGCCCTTGGCGGCGACGTGCAGCTGGACCGAGGAGGCCAGGCCGAGGTCCGGCTGCGGGACGTCGCTGACCGACAGCCGCACGTAGTAGGTGCCGGGCAGCGGGTCGCCGGACCACGGCTCGGCCCAGGTGCGGACCTCGCGCAGGGTGCAGTTCAGCGCCAGGGCGGCCGTGCTCTGCTCGGCGGTGGCGTTCTGGGTGCCGGCGGTGCACGACTGGCGCCGGCGCAGCCCGTCGAAGACCTCGACGGACCAGGTCTGCGGGCCGTGCCGGTCGGCCGTGGGGGCCAGGTTGACGGTCAGGTCGACCGTCGGGATCTGGCCCTCGGAGGCGCCGAACGCCCAGTACAGGTAGTCACCGGTGGAGACGGAGACGTTGGCGTCCTGGCCGGGGGAGAGGTTGACCGCGGTCAGGAACGAGGTGCCGGCCTTGGTCGCCGGGGCGGGGGTGCCGTTCGCACTCGCCGAGGGGGACGGCGAGGCGGCCGAGGCCGCCGGGGCACCCAGGGCGCTCAGGGCCAGGGCGGGCAGCAGGGCGAGGGCGGCGAGGGCGCCGCGAATCGTCGTACGCATGGTCAGTTCTCCCGCCAGACGGCGATCCGCCAGCGCGCGATCCAGCCGAAGACCAGACCGAAGGCCAGGCCGGCCAGGGTGAGGGTGAGCAGCAGGATCCAGCCGCGGCCGAGGCCCATCGCGGCGCCCTCCGGGGCGGGCGAGGCGGAGGCCAGGTCGACGGTCAGCTCCAGCGGCATGCCGGGGTCGGCCAGGACGCCGTTCTGCGGGGCCAGCGCGTTGCTGACGACCAGGCAGACGGTGGTCTCCGGCTTCTCCTTGGAGCCCTTCGAGGCGGTGGGGCTCGCGGTGACGTAGCCCTTGGAGTCGTCGGTGGACCAGCGCAGGCCGGTGGAGACCACGTCGGTGCGGCCGCTGCCGGCGTCGGTGCCGCGGACCAGCTCCTGGCCGGTCGCGCTGGTGGCCTGGAGCAGCACCCCGTAGTCCCGGGCGACCGGGCGGTCGAGGGCGACGCTGACCGAGGCGCGCAGTTCCTGGCCGGACTTGACCGGGACCTTGTAGACGCGGTGCTCGGAGAACTTCTCGCGGTCGGTGTAGACGCCCGGGGCGAGCACGGGCGCGCTCTCGCACTTGTCGGTGCCGGCGGTCTTGACCGGGGCCACCGTGTAGGTGTCGTTGGAGCGGTCGACCAGCTGCTTCACCTTGTCGGTGAGCTGCTCCTGGGTGCGGACGTCGGTGTAGGTGCCGCCGGTCGCGTTGGCGATGCAGAGCAGCTGCTGGCGGGTCTTGTCGTCGTGGGCCAGGCCCAGGGTGTCGACCACCAGGTGAATGCCCTGGGAGGCGAGCTCGCGGGCGACGTCGCACGGGTCGGGCGGGGTGCAGGTGTCCTCGCCGTCGGTGATCAGCACCACGCGGCGGGTGGTCTCGCCCTTGCCGAGGTCCTGGGCGGCGCCGCGCAGGGCCAGACCGATCGGGGTCCAGCCGGTGGGCCGCAGGGTGGCGACGGCGGTCTTGGCCTCGACCTTGTTGGTCCTGCCGACCGGGAAGAGCTGCCTGGTGTCCAGGCAGCCCTGGGCCTTGTCGTTGCCGGGGTAGTTCGCGCCCAGGGTGCGGATGCCGAACTCGGTCTCCGAGGGCAGTGCGTCGATCACCTCGTTCAGCGACTGCTGGGCCACCGAGATGCGGCTCTTGCCCTGGATGTCCGTGGCGGTCATGGAGCCGCTGACGTCCAGGACGAGGTCGACCCGGGGGGCCTCCTTGGATGCGGGGGCGGCCCCGGCTGATGGTTCGTCGGCGTGGGCGGGCAGGCCGAGGAGCAGCGAGGCGCCCGTTATCGCCAGGGCCGCCAGCAGGCTGCCGAGCCTGGTCTGTGGTCGTCGTCCGGTAGTCACCCGGCCGATCCTAGGGATCATCAGTTCATCGTGGCGAAACGAGTCCGGATCGTGCCTCAACCAGCTCCGGCGCGAACTCCGGCGCATCGGTGCGCAATTCGCTGACGCCGGGCTTACGCGTCGTGGATAGCCTTCCGTACGCATCGGACGGCGGAGGGGGCGCGATGGAGCTGGCGGCGGTCGGCAAGCGGTACGGGCGGCGGGGGCGGTGGATCCTGCGCGGGGTGGACCTGGCGGTCGGGCCGGGGGAGTTGGTGCGGATCGCCGGGCGCAACGGGAGCGGCAAGTCGACGCTGCTGCGGCTGGTCGCCGGGATCGAGCGGCCGAGCACGGGGCGGGTGGTGCGGCCCGGCCCGGCGGCGTACGTGCCCGAGCGCTTCCCGCCGGCGCTGCCCTTCGACGCCTCCTCCTACCTGCTGAGGGTGGGCCGGGTGCACGGGCTGTCGGCGGAGCGGGCGCGGCGGCGGGCGGGGGAGTGGCTGGACCGGTTCGGCGTCGCGGACCGGGCGGGCACGCCGCTGAGCCGGCTGTCGAAGGGCACCTGCCAGAAGGTCGCGGTCGCCCAGGCGCTGCTCCCCGAGGCGCGGGTGCTGCTGCTGGACGAGGCCTGGACCGGGCTGGACCCGCAGGCGCGGGCGGTGCTGGACGAGGCGGCCGCCGAGCGGGCGGCGGCGGGCGGCACGGTGCTGTTCGTCGACCACGACCCGGCCCGGCTGGCCGGGCTGACCAGCGCCGCCTACGGGGTCGGCACGGACGGCGTGCTGCGGCCCGTCGAGGACGGTCCCCAGGAGCCGCCGCGGGACGGGCCGGTGATGGAGGTCGAGGTGGACGTCCCGGACGGCGCCCCGCTTCCTCCGCTGCTGCCGGGGGCGCCGGAGGTCACCGCGCTGGCCGGGACGGCGGTGCGGCTGGCGGTGCCGGCCGCGCACTCGGACGCGCTGCTGCGCCGGCTGCTGCTGGGCCGCCCGGCCGTGCGGGTGCTGGCGGTGCGGCGGCGCGAGGAGGGGCAGCGGTGACGGCGCGGATCGGGGCGCTGACCCGCTACCACCTGGAGCTGCTGCTGCGCTCGCACGCCTGGTTGCCGCCGTTCCTGGCGTACGCGCTGCTGCTGGTGGTCGGGGTGGCGGCGGGCGATCCGCTGCTGGGCGGCCTCGGCTTCGGCGCGGGGGTGCTGCTGCCGGTGAGCGCCTGGTACGTGCGCAGCGTGCTGAGCGCGGAGCCGCCGGCCTCGCGGGCCTGCCTGGTGGCGGCGGCGGGCCCGGTCCGGGTCCAGCTGGGGGCGCTGCTGGCGGCGCTGACGGTGTCGCTGGTGCTGGCGGCCGGCCAGGTGGCGGCGGTCTGGTGGACCAGTGGGCCGGTGGCCGACCCGGGGGCGCGGCAGGAGCCGGGGGCCGGGGCGGCGGTGGCGGCCGGTCTTGCGGCCTCGGTGGTCAGCGCGCTGCTGGGGGTGCTGGCCGGGGCGCTGGCGAACCGTCCGGTGCTGCTCCGCCCGCAGTACGGCATCCCGACGGCGCTGGGGCTGGCCACGCTGCTGCTGGTGGTGCCGGTCTCGCCCGCCAACACGGCGGTGCGCGGTCTGGTGTCGGCGGCCCGGACCGGACGGATCGAGGTGCCGTGGGCGAGCCTGTCGGCCGCCGTCGTCCTGCTGGCCGCGGTGGGGGCGGGGGTGGCGGCGCTGGCCGGGCGGCGGCCGGAGTGACGGCCCCGGGACGGACCGGCGGGCCCGGGCGATTCCGCGAATGGCGGACACACCGCAGCGAATAGTCCTACATATGGATAACCCTCGCTAGGGTGCGGAATCGGGACACGGTGCCACCGCGGTGGCACCGGGACCCGGCCGGCCTGTTCGACACCCTGGAAGGACCCCGCAGTGAGCAACCTCTTCGCGATCGCCTACCCGGACCTCGCCACCGCCCAGGCGGTGCGCGACGAGGCGATCGGGCTCCAGAAGCAGAAGCTGATCGAGCTGGAGGACGCGGTCGTCGTCGAGCGTCGCGCGGACGGCAGGATCAAGCTGCACCAGCAGGTCAGCACGACCGGGGCGGGCGCCGCGAGCGGCGCGCTCTGGGGCGGGGTCATCGGTCTGCTGTTCTTCATGCCCCTGGTGGGCGCGGCGGTCGGCGGTGCGACGGGGGCGGCGGTCGGCGCCTCCACCGACATCGGGGTGGACGACGACTTCATGCGCCAGGTCGGCGAGCACCTCCAGCCCGGCACCGCCGCGGTCTTCCTGCTGGTGCGCAAGGCGACCGCCGACAAGGTCGTCCCGGCGCTGGCCCGGTTCGGCGGCCGGATCATCCAGACCTCGCTCTCGGCCGAGGCCGAGGCCGAGCTGAAGGCGACCGTCGAGGCCTCCCGGGCCCAGGCCGCCGTCTGACCCTCCGCCCGACCGCCGCTCCCGTCGGGGCGGACCGGCCCCGACGCCGGTCCGCCCCGATCGGCATCCCCCGGCCGGCGGCACCGGGCCCTTCCCGATCCCCAGGACGGTCCGTGACGACACCCTCCGCCGTGTCGAGATCCGCCGCCGGGCCGAGCCGGCCGGTGCCGACCGGACGCACCACCGAGCTCGTCCTGGTGATCGGCGCCGTCCTGATCGCCGTGTTCGGCTACGTCGAGGTCGGCGTCGACCTGGACGGCCACGTCCCGGCCGACGCGGCCGAGTACGGTGCCGCGCTCGGCGTGCTCGCCCTGGCGGCCCACGCCGTGGTCCGGTGGCGGGCCCGGTACGCGGACCCGCTGCTGCTGCCGATCGCGGTGTTGCTGAACGGGATCGGGCTGGTGGTGATCCACCGGCTCGACCGGGCCACCCCGGGACGCGCCGCCGCCCCCACCCAGCTGCTCTGGTCGGCCCTGGGGGTGGCGCTGTTCATCGCCGTGGTGCTGCTGGTGCGCGATCACCGGCGGCTGCAGCGCTACGCCTACATCGGGGCGCTGGTGGCCCTGGTCCTGCTGGTGCTGCCGATCTTCTTCCCGCCGGTGTACGGCTCCCGGATCTGGATCGTGATCGGGCCGCTCTCCTTCCAGCCCGGGGAGTTCGCCAAGATCCTGCTGGCGGTCTTCTTCGCCGCCTACCTGGCGGTGCACCGGGACGCGCTGGCGCTCACCGGCCGCCGGATCCGGCGCCTGCAGCTGCCGCCGGGGCGGGTGCTCGGGCCGGTGCTGCTGATCTGGGCGGCGTTCGTCGGCGTCCTGGTGCTGGAGACCGACCTCGGCACCTCGTTGCTGTTCTTCGGCCTGTTCGTGGTGATGCTCTACGTGGCCACCGCGCGCACCGGCTGGATCGCCATCGGCCTGGGCCTGGCCGCGGTCGGGGCGGTGACGGTGGGATGGCTGTCGCCGCACGTGCACAGCCGGGTCACGGACTGGCTGGACCCGCTGGGCTCGATCGAGGCGGGTCGGGGCGCCAACCAGATCGCCCAGTCGCTGTTCGCCTTCGCCTGGGGCGGTGAGCTGGGCACCGGGCTCGGCAACGGGCACTCGGTGCTGATCGGGTTCGCCGCCAAGTCGGACTTCATCCTCGCCACCATCGGGGAGGAGCTCGGGCTGACCGGGCTGATCGCGGTGTTCCTGCTGTACGCGGTGCTGGTCTCGCGGGGCTTCCGGACCGGCATCGCGCTGCGCGACCCGTTCGGGCGGCTGCTGGCGATCGGGCTGGCCGCGATCGTCGGCCTCCAGGTGTTCGTGGTGGCGGGCGGGGTGCTCGCGCTGATCCCGCTGACCGGGATGACCATGCCGTTCATCGCCCAGGGGGGTTCCTCCGTGGTCACCAACTGGATCATCGTCGCGCTGCTCGTGCGGATGAGTGACATCGCGCGCGGGCCCGGGCCCCAGGAGGTCCGGTGACGCGCGTCCGACCCCGGGGCAACGGCCCGCAGGGGCTGCCGGGCATCTCGGTCACCGGGCGCCGGGCGGGCACCTTCTGCCTGCTGCTGGTCGCGGCGCTGTGCGCCCAGGCCACCCGGGTGCAGGTGTTCCAGGCGAAGGACCTCGACCGCAACAGCGCCAACCAGCGGCTCACCATCGAGCGGTACGCCCGGCCGCGCGGCGACATCCTGGTCGGCGCGGACCCGGTGACCGGCTCCGTACCGACCGGCGGCCGGTACGCGTACCGGCGCAGCTACACCGACGGCCCGACCTACGCGGCCGTCACCGGCTTCGCCTCGCAGGCGTACGGCACCACCCAGCTGGAGGGGACCGAGGACGAGCTGCTGACCGGCACCGACGGCCGGCTGGCGGGCTGGTCGCTCCGGGACGCCGTGGCCCGCCGGCAGAACCCCGGCGGCGACGTCCGCACCACGCTGAACCGGGCCGCCCAGCAGGCCGCGATGCGCGGGCTCGGCGACCAGAAGGGCGCGGTCGCCGCGATCGAACCGGCCACCGGGCGGATCCTGGCGCTGGCCAGCACGCCCTCCTACGACCCGGGCGCCTTCGCCGGGCACGGCGCCGACGACCAGGAGGCCTGGAACCGCCTGCAGGCCGACGCCGACGAGCCGATGCTCAACCGGGCGCTGCGCCAGACGTACCCGCCGGGCTCGACCTTCAAGGTGGTCACCGCCGCGGCCGCGCTGGCCGACGGGGTGGTCACCGACCCGGACGCGCCGACCGGGGCGCCCTTCCCGTACGTGCTGCCCGGCACGACCACGCCGCTGGTCAACGACACCCCGGTCTGCGACCGGCCGGGCCTGTCGCTGGCCGCCGCGATGACCGCCAGCTGCAACGGCGTGCTCGGCTACCTGGGGGTGCGGACCGGGCTGGACCGGATGGCCGGGATGGCCGCGAACTTCGGCTTCAACGACCCGGGGCTGGACGTCCCGGTGCGCGCGGCCCGGTCGAACTTCGACACCCGGATGGACGAGTCGCAGCTGGCGCTCTCCTCGATCGGGCAGTTCGACACGGCGGCCACCCCGCTGACGATGGCGATGGTCGCGGCGGGGGTCGCCAACGACGGGACGGTGATGCGTCCACAGCTTGTGGACAGGCTGACCAGGAGCGACGGCACCACGGTGCGGCTGATGCGGCCGTCCGTGTACAAGCGGGCGATGACCCCGGCGGTGGCCGCGCAGGTGCGCGGGCTGATGACGGACGTGGTGGAGAACGGCACCGGCGGCAACGCCCGGATCGCCGGGGCGGTGGTCGGCGGCAAGACCGGGACGGCCCAGCACGGGGTGGACAACAGCGGGACGCCGTACGCCTGGTTCATCGCCTGGGCCGGGCCGGCCGGCTCGGACGCGGTGCCGCCGGTGGCGGTGGCCGTGGTGGTCGTGGACAGCGGGGCCACCGATGTCACGGGTGGTGCCCTGGCCGCGCCGATCGCCCGGTCGGTGATGCGGGCGGTGCTCGGCGGGTGATCACCGCAGGGCGCCGGCCTGCTGCTTTAATCGCCGGGAGGTAGAAGCGCCGTTTACGAAGTGTCCGGTTTGTACATCACTGTGCGCCAATTCGGACAATGCGCCGGTTGGGACTGTTCGTTTGCGACACTGGTGCTTTCGCCGGGTACTGTCCCATGTTTGTTCGGTTGATCCCCGATGACACCCCAGGGTGTTTCGGGTGACCAGCCACCAGGACACCCTCCCCCGCCCAGAAGGACCGCAGTTTTGGCCAGCAACACCCTTGGTGCGCGTCTGCTGCGACGCAAGCCCGTCTCGACACTGATCGCCGAGACCGAAGGCAAGAACTCCCTCCCGGCCGGTGCGCCCGAGGAGGGCGGGCGCTCCGGCATCCACCTGCGCCGTTCGATCGGGCTGTGGCAGCTGTCCTCGATCGGCATCGGCGCCACCATCGGCACCGGCATCTTCTTCGTGCTGAACACCGCGGTGCCCTCGGCCGGCCCGGCCGTCATCCTGTCCTTCGTGATCGCCGCGGTCACCGCCGGACTCACCGCGCTCTGCTACGCCGAGATGGCCTCCGCGATCCCGGTCTCCGGCTCCTCGTACTCCTACGCCTACGCCACCCTCGGCGAGGGCGTCGCCTTCGGCGTCGGCATCTGCCTGCTGATGGAGTACGGCGTCTCCGCCTCCGCGATCGCGGTGACCTGGGCCGAGTACCTGAACAAGTTCTTCGACCTGGCCTTCGGGTTCACGATCCCCGAGGAGCTCTCCGGCGCGCCGGACAGCACCCACTGGTTCAACCTGCCGGCGCTGCTGCTGGTCGCCATGGTCTGCGTCCTGCTGATCCGCGGCGTCAGCGAGTCCGTCAAGGTCAACGCGGTGATGGTCGCGATCAAGATCCTGATCCTGCTGATGTTCATCGGCGTGGCGCTCACCGGCTTCCACTCCGGCAACCTGAGCCCGTTCATGCCGCTCGGCTTCAGCGGCGTCCAGATCGCCGCGTCCAGCATCTTCTTCTCCTTCATCGGCCTGGACGCCGTGTCCACCGCCGGCGAGGAGGTCAAGAACCCGCGCCGCACCCTGCCGATGGCGATCATCATCTCGCTGGTCGTGGTGACCCTGCTCTACATCCTGGTCGCCCTGGCCGGCATCGGCGCCCAGCCCTGGCAGAAGTTCGACGGCCAGGAGGCCGGCCTCGCCCAGATCCTCCAGGACATCACCGGCCAGAGCTGGCCCGCGATGGTCTTCGCCTTCGGCGCGATCGTCTCGATCTTCAGCATCACCCTCGTGGTGATCTACGGCCAGACCCGCATCCTGTACTCGATGGGCCGCGACGGCATGCTGCCCAAGCGCTTCGCCCAGCTCTCCCCGCGCACCGGCACCCCGGTCTGGAACACCATCGTGGTGGGCCTCGGCGTCGGCGCGCTGGCCGCGTTCATCCCGCTGCGGGTCCTGGCCGACATCACCAGCCTGGGCACGCTCATCGCCTTCTCGGTGGTCTCCATCGGCGTGATCGTGCTGCGCCGCACCCAGCCCGACCTGCCGCGCGGCTTCAAGGTGCCCGGCTACCCGGTCGTCCCGCTGATCAGCGTCGGCTTCTGCATCTACCTGGTCACCGGCCTGCACGCCGACACCTTCCGGGCCGGGGCGATCGCCCTCGCCGTCGCCCTGGTCGTCTACTTCGGCTACAGCATCAGGCACTCCCGGCTGGAGCAGGCCGAGCAGCCGTCCGTGTCCTCGGACAGCTCCGCCGACTGACCCGGAAGCAGAACCCGGGTGAAGGGCCGCCGGCCGCCGAGGCGGCCGACGGCCCTTTTCCCGCCAACGCCCGTCCGGTGTCCAACGCCATGGCGACAGGGCCCGGCTCCCACCCATAACCTTCCACCATGGTGAGCACCCGCACGCCCGGCTACTTCCGCCCGCGCGGCCGCTTCACCGGCCGCAGCAGAACGCCGGCCCAGACCTCCGCGACCGAGGCGTCGTCCGGACCCGGACGACCGCCGCGCGGCTTCTCCGTCCGCCCCTTCCCCCGACAGCGTGGCGAGAGCACCTTTCCGCCCACGCCCGATCGGCTGAATGGCGCCCGGCTCGCCGGGCTCGCCTCGATGCGGACCGTCCAACTGCTCGGCTGCCTGGTCGCGGCCGGCTGGGCCGCCGCCTTCCCGCTCGTGTCCGACCTGGCCAACCAGCGGCTGTGGGGCCTGATCGCGGCCCCCGCCTACGTCCTGGCCGGACTGCTCTGCCTGACCCTGCCGCGTCGCTTCGCGGCCCGCGCCGCCGCCTCGGTCGCCCTCGTCGGGGCCGTCCTGGTCCCGCTGGCCCTGCTCGCCCTGAACGGTCGCCACCAGTCCGAGGTCATGGTGGTCGAACGCTCGGCCCACCTGCTGCTCACCACCGGCACCGCGTACCTGCCGCACCCGGTGGTGGTCACCGACTACAACCCGTACCTGCCGGCGATGTCCCTGTTCGGGATGCCGCGCCAGCTGCTCGGCGACTCCACCGCCTTCGCGAGGGTCGCCGGGGACGCCCGGATCTGGTTCGCGCTGACCTTCTTCGTCTGCCTGCTGGCCGCCTGGCGGCTGCTGCGGCCCGCCCGCCCCGGCGGCGGCGACCCGCGCGCGCCGCTGCTGCCGCTGGCCGTCCTCACCGCCTCGCCGCTGATCGCGCTCGCCCTGGCGGTCGGCGGGGTGGACCTGCCGCTGATCGGGGTCTGCTGCCTGGCCATGGCGCTCGCCGAGCGGGACCGCACCGTCGGCGCCGGACTGGTGCTCGCCCTCGCCTGCACCCTGAAGTGGACGGCCTGGCCCGCGCTGCCGGTCGCCGTCCTGCTGCTCTGGCGGCTGTACGGCCGCCGCCCCGCGGCCCGGACCGCGCTGATCGGGGTCGGGGTGAGCACGCTGGTGATCCTGCCCTCCGCGCTGGCCCAGCCGGACGCGCTGCGCGAACAGGTGGTGCGCTTCCCGCTCGGGATGACGGCGATCCGCACCCCGGCGGGCAGCCCGCTGCCCGGCAAGGTGCTGGCCGGCTTCGGACCGACCGGGCACGCGATCTCGCTGGCGCTGATGACCGTGGCCCTGGTCGCGGTGGCCATCTGGCTGCTGGCCCGGCCGCCGGTCTCGGCGATCGCCGCGGCGGACCTGCTGGCCGCCGGGCTCGCCATCGCCTTCATGCTGGCCCCGGCCGGGCGGTTCGGGTACCTGGCGCTGCCGGTGGTGCTGATGATCTGGCCCCGGCTGGCGGCCCGCCGCTGGAGCAGCCGGCGCCCGGTCCCGCCCGGCCGGGTGCGGGGCAGGCCGCAGCCCGCGCTGCCGCGCGGCTGAGAAAGCCCCGGCCCGCCCTGCCGTGAGGCCGGGCGGGCCGTTCGCTCGGGGGCCGTTCGCCCGGGGCCGGTCGCCCGGGGCCGTTTGCCCGGGGGCCTACCGGCCGGCGGCCTTCAGGATGGAGGCGACGGCCGGGCCGGCCGCGTCCACGCCGTGGCCGCCGCCCTGGACCTCGGCGGCCACCGCGAGGTTGCCCCGGTAGGCGGTGAACCAGCTGTTGGTGACGTCGACCCCGGCGACCTCGGCCGAGCCCGTCTTGGCGCCCGCGTTGTCGGTGATGCCGGCCATCACGTCCTTGGCGGTGCCGCCGGTGGCGGTGGCCGCCATCATCGCCTTCAGCTTGGCGTCCACGTCGGGGGAGAGCGGGCGGGCGGCCTTCTGCTGCGGCAGCTCCGCCACCAGGATCGGCTGCTTGAACTCGCCGCTCTGCACGGTGGCGGCGACCGAGGCGATGGCCAGCGGGTTCATCTGGACCTTGCCCTGGCCGATGTAGTTCATGGCCTGCTCGTCCTTGCTGCCCGGCGTCGGCGGCACCTTGCCGTCGGTGTTGGGCAGGCCGGTCTTCCACTCCAGGCCGATGCCGAACACGTCCTTGGCCGTGCCGGACAGCGTCTCGGGCTTGAGGCTGGCCAGCCCCTGATTGATGAAGGCGGTGTTGCAGGACATCATGAAGTCCTGCTGGAGCGTGTTGTTCGGGAAGGCGCCCGGGAACGAGTTCGGGATCGGGTGCGCGTTGCCGCTCTTCTCCGGGCAGGCCACCACGGTGTCCGGGTTGACCCCGTTCTCCAGCAGCGCCGCCGAAGTGATGATCTTCATCGTCGAACCCGGCGCGAGCAACCCGGTGAAGGCCCGGTTCTGTCCGTTGGCCGGCGAGTTGGCGAAGGCCAGCACCTGACCGGTGCTCGGCTCGATCGCCACGACGGAGGCCGGCTTGCCGCCCAGGTCGGTCATCGCCTTCTCGGCGGCGGCCTGCAGGGTGTTGTCGATGGTCAGCTTGAACGGCTTGCCGGGCTTCGGCTCGACGATGGTGAACAGCTTGTCCTGGGCGCCCTTGCCGGCCGGGTCGGAGATCACCACGGCGCTGCCCGCGTCCTGGTCCTTGGCCGGGTCCGGCGGCAGCAGCTTGTTGGCGTTCTCCTGGAGGGTGGTCATCAGCGCCTGGGTGAGCGAGGCGCCCTGGACCGGCTTGCCGTTGCGGTCCACCACCGTGGACGGCGGGGCGAAGACCGGCTGGACGGCGATGGTCTCGTTGCCGGACAGGTGGGGGTGGATCACCGACGGCGCCCAGTGCACGGCCGGGGTGTCGTCGCTCATCTTCACGACGCCGAGGAAGCCCTGGTAGTCCCAGGCCCGGCTGGTGCCCGCGAACTCGGCGCGCGCCTTGTAGGACATCAGGGTGCCGGTGGGGCCGGGCGTGGCGGTGGCGGACGGCGTGTCGGTCGCACCCGGCGTCGCGGAGGCCCCGGCGGACGGCTTGGCGGCGGGGGCGGGGGTGCCGGTGGCGGCGGAGAAGACCTGCTGGGTGGTCGGGCCGAACGGGGTGAGGGTCAGCGCGCTCGGCTTGACCTGGTCGCGGAAGGCGGTCAGACCGGCCGTGGCCGCGGCCGGGTCGTCGGTCAGCGAGGCCGCCTTGGCGATGTCGCCGGCCGCCCAGGCCGTCAGGAAGTCCTTCAGACCGGCTGTCGCCTGCTCGGCCGACGGCGGCTCGGCGACCACGGTGCGCGGCTTCTTGCCGCCGGAGCCGCCGTCCGAGTCGTTCATCAGGCTGTACGCGCCGTAGCCGCCGCCCGCGAGGACGGCGATGGACACGCCGGTGATGATGCCGATCTTCGCGCCACTGCGCATGGTGCAGGTCCCCCAGGGGTCTCGCGGCCGGGCGCAACCGGCCGGGGCCGGAAACGCGGTACCCCCCCACCCTAGGCAGCACGGATCGGTGCGCCGGCGAATCGCCCGGCACTTGTGACGGATCTGGTACGTGTTGTGCACCGCATACGGACGAATCGCGGGAACCCGGTGTGCCCCGGGGCGGATCAGATCCAGGTGTTGAACCACATCCGGCGGCGCCAGTCCTCCAGCGGGATGGTCTGCCCGGTGAACAGCGGGAAGAAGAAGAGGAAGTTCCAGAGGATCAGCAGGATCAGCAGGCCGGCCGCCGCGGAACCGATGATCCGGCGGTCCCGGGAGGCGCCGGGCGGCCCGATCAGCGCGCCGATCAGCATGGTCACCGCGAGCACCAGGAACGGGACGAAGACCACCGCGTAGAAGAGGAAGATCGTCCGCTGCTGGTAGGCGAACCAGGGCAGGTAGCCGGCGGCCAGGCCGCAGAGCAGCGCGCCGGCCCGCCAGTCCCGCCGGGCCGCCCAGCGCCACAGGCAGTAGGCCAGCGCCACCAGGCCCGTCCACCACAGCAGCGGGGTGCCGATGCCCAGCACCTCGCGGGCGCAGTCGGCGGCGGTGCAGCCGGCCTGGCCGTACTTGGGGGACTCGTAGAAGAAGGACACCGGCCGGCCCAGCACCAGCCAGGACCACGGGTTGGACTGGTAGGTGTGCGGGTCGCTCAGGCCGACGTGGAAGTCGTAGACCGTCGAGTGGTAGTGCCACAGGGAGCGCAGGGCCTCGGGTATCCACGGGAAGTCGGTGGAACGGCCGACCGCCCAGTCCCGGCCCCAGCCGCCCTGGCCGGGGGCGGTGCTGCTGGCGAACCAGCCCCACCAGGACGCGATGTAGACCGCGACCGACACCACGACGACCGAGACGAAGGCCGGCACCACGTCCCGGGCGAGCACCGCCAGGAACGGGCGCGGGGCGCCGGCCAGACGGCGGGCGCCGACGTCCCAGAGCACGGTCATCAGGCCGAAGGCCGCCGCGACGTACAGGCCGCTCCACTTGGTGGCGCAGGTCAGGCCGACGCAGACGCCGGCCGCGATCCGGTACGGGCGCCAGCCCAGGTTCAGCCGCTGGGCGAGCCGCGGGTCCTCGACGCCGCCCAGCCTCCGCGCCAGCAGGGCCCGGGTGCGGTCGCGGTCCAGCAGCAGGAAGCCGAAGGCGGCGAGGGTCCAGAACATCACCACCAGGTCGAGCAGGGCGGCCCGGCTGAGCACCAGGTGCAGGCCGTCCACCGAGAGCAGCAGGCCCGCCACGCAGCCCAGCAGGGTGGAGCGGAACATCCGGCGGGCGATCCGGGCCACCATCAGCACCGACAGGGTGCCGAGCAGGGCCACCGCGAACCGCCACCCGAAGGGGTTCATGCCGAACAGCTGCTCGCCCGCACCGATGATCCACTTGCCCACCGGCGGGTGCACCACGTACGAGGGCGTCGTCCGGTACGGGACGGCCGCGCCCGGCGTCATGATCGTGGCGTTGGCGTCCTCCGGCCAGCTGATCTCGTAGCCGCCGTGCCAGAGCGCGTACGCGTCCTTGGCGTAGTACGTCTCGTCGAAGATGATCGCGTGCGGCTGCCCGAGGTTCGTGAACCGCAGCAGGCCGGCGAACACCGCCACCGCGACCGGGCCGAGCCAGCCGGCCCAGCGGCAGAGGAAGAACCACAGGCCCTGCGGCAGCGAGACGCCCATCCGCAGCAGCAGCGGCGACTGCGGCACGTCCCGGGGCGTCACCCGGGGGCCGTCCGGCATCGGCGGCGCCAGGCGCTCGGCGAGCGTCGCCGTGGCGCGGGCGGTCCAGCCGTACCCGGCCAGGCGCTCGCGCCAGCCGGCCGGCCCGGACCGCGGCGCGGGCCCGGTCTGGGGCGAGCGGGGGGACGGCAGGCCGACACCGCCGTACGCGGAGTGGTCCGTACCAGTGGGCGTCTGGGCCGCCGTGTCGCCGTTCATCCGCCACATCGTAGGGGCGCTCTTCGTACGCGTGTCCGCTCCCTCGGAAGCTGACCGAATCGTCACCAAAAGCCCCGGGCACGCGACAGCTGCAAGGATGGGGACCGTGACAGGAGTACTCGTTCTCGCAGGCACCCCCATCGGCGACGTCTCGGACGCCCCGCCCCGGCTCGTCAACGAACTGGCCACGGCGGACGTGATCGCGGCCGAGGACACCCGGCGGCTGCGCCGGCTCACCCAGGCCCTGGGGGTGACCCCGGCCGGGCGGGTGGTCTCCTACTTCGAGGGCAACGAGGTCGGCCGCACCCCCGAACTGGTCGAGGCGCTGCTCGGTGGCGCCCGGGTGCTGCTGGTCACCGACGCCGGCATGCCCTCGGTCTCCGACCCCGGCTACCGGCTGGTCGCCGCCGCCGTCGCCGCCGACGTCAAGGTCACCGCGGTGCCCGGGCCCTCGGCGGTGCTCACCGCGCTCGCGCTGTCCGGCCTGCCGGTGGACCGCTTCACCTTCGAGGGATTCCTGCCGCGCAAGAACGGCGACCGCGCCCGGCAGCTCGCCACGATCGCCGCCGAGCCGCGCACCATGGTCTTCTTCGAGGCGCCGCACCGGATCGCCGAAGCGCTCACGGCGATGGCCGAGGCGTTCGGGCCCGAGCGTCCGGCCGCCGTCTGCCGCGAACTCACCAAGACCTACGAGGAGGTCAAGCGCGGGCCGATCGGCGAACTGGCGGCCTGGGCGGCCGAGGGCGTCAGGGGCGAGATCACCGTCGTGGTCGCCGGCGCCCCGCCGGCCGCGCCCCAGGAGCTGACCCCGGCCGAGCTGGCCCGGCTGGTCGCCGTCCGCGAGGAGGCCGGGGAGCGCCGCAAGGAGGCCATCGCGGCCGTCGCGGTGGAGCTCTCGCTGCCCAAGCGGGAGGTCTTCGACGCGGTCGTGGCGGCGAAGCGGGAAGGCCTGGGAGGAGCCCCGGGACAGGGGTGAATACCGGGGGTTGCGTTGCTCACGGGGAGTCGTACCGTGGAGGGAAGGCCCCGGTAAACACCCGCTGAGCTGAAGCTTCGGTCGCGGTTTTCGGTCCCGGGGAGGCCCTTCGTATAGGGCTCCCCAACCGGCATCCAAGTCTTCACAAGTGGGGCGTCACCCGGGGATGTCCGGGCATTTCCTGGAAGGGAAAGACCCAGCCGGGCGAGCGTCCGGCGGGCGCTGGGAGACGGCCATGAGCGATGTTGTCGGTAGCCCGCGCAGTGGCAACGCACTGAGCACCGCCGGTCTGGCCGGCCGGCCGCACACTCCCGTCGAAACCGTACGGGAGGCCTACTCCTTCGCGTGCCTGCGCTGCGGGTACGGCTGGGAGCAGGCGTACGACATCGAGCACCACGTGGCCAAGGACGGCCACGTCGTGTTCGAGTACCACGCCAACGGCGTCCGGGTGCCGTCCCCGCTGCTCAAGCCGACCTGCCCGGGGTGCGGCGGCCACACCGTGCGGATCATGCGCGAGGGCCGGGTGGCCACCGCCGACCAGCAGTGGCAGCACGCCCCCGGCTACCCGGCGCACGCCGAGCCGGCCGGGCCGCCCCCGGTGGCCGAGCCCGTCCGGCCGCGCGGACGCTGGGCCCGGTTCTGGTCGCGGCTGCTGGGCTGACACCGGGGCGACGAGGAGGGACCGCCCCCGGCCGGGAACAACTCGGTCGAGGGCGGCCCGCGCGCCCGACTAAGCTTTCCGACCATGGCGGCCACTGCAGACCACAGCACCACCGGGGCGACCGCCCCGGCGTACTACGTTTCCACCCCGATCTACTACGTCAACGATCGCCCGCACCTGGGCCACGCGTACACCACCGTGGCGGGCGACGTCCTCACCCGCTGGCACCGCCAGCGCGGCGAGAAGGTGTGGTACCTGACCGGCACCGACGAGCACGGTCAGAAGATCATGCGGACCGCCGAGGCGAACGGCGTCAGCCCGCAGCAGTGGTGCGACAAGCTGGTCGAGGAGGCCTGGAAGCCGCTCTGGGAGCACCTGGAGATCGCCAACGACGACTTCATCCGCACCACCGAGGAGCGGCACACCGCCCGGGTGCAGGAGTTCGTCCAGGACCTGTACGACAAGGGCGAGATCTACAAGGGCGGCTACTCCGGCCCGTACTGCGTCGGCTGCGAGGAGTTCAAGCTCCCGGCCGAGCTGCTCGACGGCGCGACCGCGGACGAGAAGCTCTGCACCGTGCACAAGCGGCCGGTCGAGTGGCTGGAGGAGGAGAACTACTTCTTCCGCCTCTCCGCCTACGGCCCGCGGCTGCTGGAGTTCTACGCGGCGAACCCGGACTTCATCCAGCCCGCCTCGGCCCGCAACGAGGTGCTGCGCTTCGTCGAGCAGGACCTCAAGGACCTCTCGATCTCCCGCTCCACCTTCGACTGGGGCGTCCCGCTGCCCTGGGACGAGAAGCACGTCCTGTACGTGTGGGTGGACGCGCTGCAGAACTACATCACCGCGGCCGGCTACGGCAGCGACCCGGAGCGCTTCGCCGAGCTGTGGCCCGCCTCGGTCCACCTGGTCGGCAAGGACATCCTCCGCTTCCACGCCGTCATCTGGCCCGCCATGCTGATGGCCGCCGGGCTGCCGCTGCCCAAGCGGGTCGTCGCCAACGGCTGGCTGATGGTCGGCGGCGAGAAGATGTCCAAGTCCAACCTGACCGGCATCGCGCCCACCGACCTGACCTCGCACTTCGGCGTGGACGCGTACCGCTACTACTTCCTGCGGGCGATCCCGTTCGGCACCGACGGCTCGTTCTCCTGGGAGGACTTCACCGCCCGGTACACCTCCGAGCTGGCCAACGACTTCGGCAACCTGGCCTCCCGGGTCGCCGCGATGGTCGGCAAGTACTTCGACGGGGTGCTGCCCGCCGCCACCGCCGCCGGTGACGCCGAGCAGGCCGTCGCGGACGGGCTGACCGCGGCGGTCGCCGCCGCCGACCTGAAGATCGGCGAGGAGCTGGACTTCGCCGGCGGCCTCGCGGCGATCTTCGAGTTCGTCAAGCAGGTCAACGGCTACCTCACCACGCAGGAGCCGTGGAAGGTCGCCAAGGACGAGTCCGAGGAGGGGCAGGCCCGCCTGGCCACCATCCTCTACACCGCCGCCGAGGCGCTGCGCGCCACCGCCGTGCTGCTCAACCCGGTGATGCCGTCCACCGCCGAGAAGCTGTGGGCCTCGCTGGGCGCCGAGGCCGCCGGGCTGGGCGCGCTCGGCGCGCAGACCGTCGCCACCGCGGCCGACTGGGGCCGGCTGCCCGTCGGTGCCACCGTCACCAAGGGCGAGATCCTCTTCCCGCGCCTCGAAGAGAAGCCGACCGCCTGACATGGCCGCCAAGGACGACGCCCGGTCGACCCCGCCGCCGCTGCCGGAACCCCTGGCCGTGGCGGTGGCCGACTCGCACACCCACCTCGACATGCAGTCCGGCACCCCGGCCGAGGGCCTGGCGAAGGCCGCCTCGGTCGGCGTCACCACGGTGGTCCAGGTGGGCTGCGACGTGCCCGGCTCGCGCTGGGCCGCCGAACTGGCGGCCCAGTACGAGCAGGTGCACGCGGCCGTCGCCCTGCACCCGAACGAGGCGCCGCGGATCTTCCTCGGCGACGCCGACGGCTGGTCCGGGCAGCAGCGGAAGGCCGGCGGCGCCGCCGCGCTGGACGAGGCGCTCGCCGAGATCGACCGGCTCGCCGCCCTCCCGCAGGTGGTGGCGGTCGGCGAGACCGGCCTGGACTACTTCCGCACCGGGCCGGAGGGCGTGGAGATCCAGAAGGAGTCGTTCCGCCGCCACATCGAGATGGCCAAGCGGCACGGCAAGGCCCTGGTCATCCACGACCGCGACGCCCACGAGGACGTCATCGCCGTCCTGCTGGCCGAAGGCGCCCCGGAGCGGACGGTCTTCCACTGCTACTCCGGCGACGCCGGGATGGCCGAGGTCTGCGCCGAGCACGGCTGGTACCTCTCCTTCGCCGGCCCGGTCACCTTCAAGGCCAACCAGCCGCTGCGCGACGCCCTGCTCGCCACCCCGCTGGACCGGATCCTGGTCGAGACCGACGCCCCGTTCCTCACCCCGCACCCCTACCGCGGCCGCCCGAACGCCCCGTACCTGATCCCGGTCACGGTCCGCTCGATGGCCGCCACCCTGGGCCTGGCCGAGGACGAGCTGTGCACGGCCGTCGCGGCGAACACCGCCAGGGCCTTCGGGTACTGAGCCCGAGGCCGGGGCCCGTCCGGATCGGCGCGTCCGGACGGCGGCCCCCGCGCCCGTATCCTTGGCGCGTGAGCACCACCGACCCCACCCCTGACAGCCACCTTCTGGGCGCCGCCGACATCCGGGAGCTGGCCGCCGCGTTCGGCGTGAAGCCGACCAAGCAGCGCGGGCAGAACTTCGTCATCGACGGCAACACCGTGCGGCGGATCGTCCGGGCCGCCGACGTGACGGAGCAGGACACGGTGGTGGAGGTCGGGCCCGGGCTCGGCTCGCTCACCCTGGCACTGCTGGAGGTGGCGCGGCACGTCACCGCGGTCGAGATCGACCCGGTGCTGGCGCGGCACCTGCCGGACACCGTCGCCGCCCGGATGCCGGGCAAGGCGGACTCCTTCGACCTGGTGTTCAGCGACGCCATGGAGGTCACCGAGCTGCCCGGGCCCGCGCCCACCGCGCTGGTCGCCAACCTCCCGTACAACGTCGCCGTGCCCGTCCTGCTGCACATGCTGGCGACCTTCCCCAGCATCGAGCGGACCCTGGTGATGGTGCAGAGCGAGGTCGCCGACCGGCTCGCCGCCAAGCCGGGCAACAAGGTGTACGGCGTCCCGTCGGTCAAGGCCAACTGGTACGCCGACGTGAAGCGGGCCGGCGCCATCGGGCGGAACGTCTTCTGGCCCGCCCCCAACGTCGACTCCGGGCTGGTCTCGCTGATCCGCCGCGAGCCGCCGAGGACCACCGCCAGCCGCGAGGAGGTGTTCGCGGTCGTCGACGCCGCGTTCGCCCAGCGGCGCAAGACCCTGCGCGCCGCGCTGGCCGGCTGGGCGGGCTCCGCCGCCGGGGCCGAGCAGGCGCTCGCGGCGGCCGGCATCGACCACAAGCTGCGCGGCGAGATGCTGACGGTCGAGCAGTTCGCCGCGATCGCCGAGCACAAGCCCGCCAAGGACGCCGTGTGATCACCGTACGGGTACCGGCCAAGGTCAACGTCCAGCTGGGGGTCGGCGGCCTGCGCGCCGACGGCTTCCACGACCTGGCCAACGTCTTCTTCGCGGTCGCCCTCGGGGACGAGGTCACCGCCACCGCCGGGGAAGGCGTGACACTGAGCTGCTCCGGCCCGGACGCCGCCGTCGTCCCGCTCGACGACAGCAACCTCGCCGCCCGCGCCGCCCGGCTGCTCGCCGCCCACCACGGCATCGCCGACCCGGGCGTGCACCTGCACATCGCCAAGGCCATCCCGGTGGCCGGCGGCATGGCCGGCGGCAGCGCCGACGGCGCGGCGGCGCTGGTCGCCTGCGACGCGCTCTGGCAGCTGGACACCCCGCTGCCGGTGCTGCTGGAACTGGCCGCCGAACTCGGCTCCGACGTGCCGTTCGCCCTGCTCGGCGGCGTCGCGCTCGGCCGCGGCCGGGGCGAGATCCTGGAGCCGCTGACCACCGGGGGCACCTTCCACTGGGTCTTCGCGGTCGCCGAGGGCGGCCTGTCCACCCCCGCCGTGTTCCGCGAGTGCGACCGGCTGCGCGAGGAGGCCGGCACCGGCTCCAGCGACACCGACGTGCCCACCCCGGACGCCGACCCGGCGCTGCTCGACGCCCTCGCCCACGGTGACGCCGTCGCCCTGGCCGACGCGCTCGCCAACGACCTCCAGCCCGCCGCGCTCTCGCTGCGCCCCGCACTCGCCGCCACCCTGCGCGCCGGCACCGAGGCGGGCGCGCTCGGGGCCCTGGTCTCCGGCTCCGGGCCGACCTGCGCCTTCCTGGTCAAGGACGCCGACGCCGCCGCCGCGGTGGCCGGGGCGCTGCGGGCCTCCGGCACCTGCCGGACCGCGCACGCCACCCACGGACCGGTGCCGGGGGCCTCCCTGGTGGACTGACGCGGTGAGGGCGCCACCCACGGACCGGTGCCGGGGCGTCCCCGGCGGACCGACGCGGTGAGGGCGCTCCGGCGGGCCCATTAGGCTGGAGAGATCGGGGTGTCCCGACAGGGGCACCCGGCCGTTGAGCGGCGGACCGCCCCGCGACCGCCGAACCCAGGAGCGCAGCACACGTGGCCGTCAACCTCGCCACCATCGAGTCCGTCACGAAGGTCTACGGCACCCGCGCCCTGCTGGACGCGGTCAGCCTGGGCGTCAGCGAGGGCGACCGGATCGGCGTCGTCGGCCGCAACGGCGACGGCAAGACCACCCTGATCCGGATGCTCGCCAAGCTGGAGGAACCCGACGGCGGCCGGATCACCCACTCCGGCGGCCTCCAGATGGCCGTCCTCACCCAGCACGACTCGCTCGACCCGACGGCCACCATCCGGCACGAGGTGATCGCCGACCGGGCCGACCACGAGTGGCTCGGCGACGCCCGCATCCGCGACATCATCGAGGGCCTCTTCGGCGGCCTCGACCTGCCCGGCTTCGCCGACGGCCTGGACACCGTCATCGGCCCGCTCTCCGGCGGCGAGCGCCGCCGGATCGCGCTCGCCAAGCTGCTGCTCGGCTCGCCCGACCTGATCGTCCTCGACGAGCCCACCAACCACCTCGACGTCGAGGGCATCAACTGGCTCGCCGAGCACCTCCAGAAGCGCCGCTCCGCGCTCGTCTGCGTCACCCACGACCGGTGGTTCCTCGACCAGGTCTGCACCCGCATGTGGGACGTCCAGAGCGGCGAGGTGCACGAGTACGAGGGCGGCTACTCCGACTACGTCTTCGCCCGCGCCGAGCGCTCCCGGATCGAGGCCGTCGAGGAGCAGAAGCGCCAGAACATGGCCCGCAAGGAGCTGGCCTGGCTGCGCCGCGGCGCCCCCGCCCGCACCTCCAAGCCGCGCTACCGGATCGAGGCCGCCAACGCCCTGATCGCGGACGTGCCGGACCCGCGCGACACGTCCGAGCTGATGAAGTTCGCCAACGCGCGGCTCGGCAAGACGGTCTTCGACCTGGAGGGCGTGACCGTCACGGCCGGCCCGAAGCTGCTGCTGGAGAACATCACCTGGCAGCTCGGCCCCGGCGAGCGGATCGGCCTGCTCGGCGTCAACGGCGCCGGCAAGACCTCGCTGCTGCGCGCGCTGCGCGACGCGTACACCTCCGAGGGCGACGTCCAGCCGGCGTCGGGCGTCATCAAGGTCGGCAAGACCGTGCGGCTGGCCTACCTGTCGCAGGAGGTCGCCGAGCTGGACCCGGCGACCCGGGTGCTCCAGGCCGTCGAGCAGGTCCGCTCGCGGGTCGACCTCGGAAAGGGCCGGGAGATGAGCGCCGGCCAGCTGTGCGAGCAGTTCGGCTTCGGCAAGGACAAGCAGTGGACGCCGGTCGGCGACCTGTCCGGCGGCGAGCGGCGCCGGCTCCAGCTGCTGCGGCTGCTGATGGACGAGCCCAACGTGCTGTTCCTGGACGAGCCCACCAACGACCTGGACATCGAGACGCTCAATCAGCTGGAGGACCTGCTCGACGGCTGGCCCGGCTCGATGATCGTCATCAGCCACGACCGCTTCTTCATCGAGCGCACCACGGACACCGTCCACGCGCTGCTCGGCGACCGGAAGATGCGGATGCTGCCGAACGGCGTGGACGAGTACCTGGAGCGCCGGGCCAGGATGGCCGCCGCGGCTCCTGCTGCCGCTCCGGCGGGCGCGGGCGCGGGTGGCGCGGGTTCGGCCGGTGCGGGTGCCGCAGGTGGCCCGGGTGCCGAGGGCGGTGCCCCCGCGCTGTCCGGCGGGGACCTGCGGGCGGCGAAGAAGGAGATGCAGAAGCTGGAGCGGCAGATCGCCAAGCTGGACGAGAAGGAGTCCAAGCTGCACTCCCAACTCGCCGAGCACGCCGCCGACTTCTCCAAGGTCGCGGAGCTGGACGCGCAGCTGCGCGCCGTCCGGGAGGAGAAGGAGGAGCTGGAGATGGGCTGGCTGGAGCTGGCCGAGCAGGTCTGAGGCGGGTCGCCGGTCGGGCTGCTGGTCGGACTGGTCGGGCTGCCGGTCGGGCTGCTGGTCGGACTGGTCGGACTGGTCGGGCTGCCGGTCGGGGCGGCCCGAGCCGGGTCGCTCGTCGGCGCGGTCCGAGCCGGATCACCTGCCGGGGTGGCCGCCGAGGAGCGTTTCGAGCTCCTCCGCCGCACGGCCCAGCGCACTGCGCGCCGGGTCGTGCGGGGCGGTCGGACGGGCCGCCGGGGTCGTCGGCGGGCGGTGCGCCCGGGCGGCGGCGGTCAGTTCGTCCAGCGCGCGCCGCACCCGGCCCACCTCGCCCGGGTCCGGCAGCCGGCCGCCGTACCGGATCTGCGCGGCGAAGGCCGCCACCGCGCCGCCCAGCCGCTCCAGCGCCGCCGTAGCCGGCAGCCACCGCTCGGCCAGCCGGCCGGTGGGCGGCGGCTCCGCCAGGCCCTGCTGGACCTCCCGGCGGGCGTCCGCCAGCGACCGGTAGGCCGAGCGGCGCAGCCACACCTGGGCGTTGCCGTTCCGGACGGTGGTGTCGCCGGTGTCGCCGGCGCCGATGGTGGCGGTGGTGGCGTCCTGGACGACGGCGTCGAGGTAGGCCCGCAGCGCCGTCGTCGCGTCGACCAGCCTGGGCTCGATCCGATGGCGCGGGCGCTCCGGCCACAGCAGGTAGCCGAAGAGCAGGACGATCGCGCTGGCCAGCACGGTGTCCAGGACCCGCGGCCAGAACTCGGCGGCACCGCTCTGCCCGCCGAGCTGGAGCAGGACCAGCGCCATCGGCGTCATCACCACGGTGTTCAACCCGTAGTGCGCCGCCGTCGCGTACGGGAGCAGGGCCACGCAGCCCGCGGCCATCGCGGTCAGTGCCCACTCGTCGGTGGCGGCCGTGAGCAGCGCCGCGGTCACGGCCACCCCGAGCACCGTGCCGACCGAACGGCTCACCGCGCGCAGGAACACCGACCCGAGATCCGGCTTGAGCACGAAGGCGATCGTCATCGGCACCCAGTAGCTCTTGCTGAGCGGGTAGTTGGCGGTGACCGCCGAACCGACCGCGATGCACAGCGCGACGCGAAGCCCGTACCGGACCGAACCCCGCGACAGCAGCCGCGCCCGCAGCCGCCACGGATCCGGCGGCGGCGCGGGCGCGGTACCGAGCCGGGTGTCGCGGCCGGCCACCGTGTCGGCGGCGGCGCGCAGGGCCACGTCCAGGGCCTGCCGCGACGGGGTGTCCGGCCGCCAGTCGGGTACGGCGACCTCGCCGCCGCCCTGCCGCACGGCGGCCGCCAGCCGGTTCGGCACCTCGGCCACCGCCGGCGGGACCGGACGGCGGGCCCACACCAGACCGGTCGCCGCCTCGGTGGCGGCGAGGGCGGCCTCGTACATCCGGCCGCGGCGGTCCTGTGCGGTCCGGTGGTCCTGTTTGGTCCGGCGGTCCTGTTTGGTCCGGCGGCTCCGCCGGTTCTGTCGGCTCCGCCGGTGCGTGCCGAGGAGGTCCTGGAGCTGATTCAGACGGGCCGTCAGCACCTGGCGCGAGACCCCCGCCCGCGGCCCGCCCAGATCGGCGAGCGTACGGCCGAGCGCGTCGTACGCGGCGGCCAGCGCCCGGTTGCGCGGATCCGCGGCGGGCCGGTTCGGCGCACCCGCCGGCAGCCCCAACAGCACCACGAACGCCGCCCCGACCAGCAGCATCGGCGCCGCCGCCCACCACGGCCGCGGCAGCGGCATCCCGCTGCCCAGCGCGGCCGACACCAGCAGCAGCATCCCGGCCGCCGAACCGCGCGGACCCGTCGCGCTCAGCGCGCCGGAGACGAAGGCGGTCAGCGTCAACGCGACACCCAGGACGAGACCGTCCACGTCGGCGTGCTGAAGCGCGGTGCCGATCAGCATGCCGAGCGCCGAGGCGAGGACCGCCGTACCGATCCGGGCGGCCCGCAGCCTGCCCGGCTCGACCCGGTCGTTCATCGTCGCGTGCATCGCCCCGAGCCCGGCGAACACCCCCAGATCCAGCCGGTGCGTCAGCAGCCCCACCGTCAACGGCACCGCCATGCCCACCGCCGCCCGCACCATCAGCGCCACCGGCACCGGCGGCCGCGCGGGCCGCGCGGCACGGGCCCACCAGGGGGAGGGAGAGACGTCGGAAGAGCTCACGCGGTCACGTCCGTTCTGCGGCCTTGGGTCGCTGCTGTGCGACATTGCGCGGCAGATGGGGCGTACCGGGTCAGTCTACCCAGGGCCGCCGCGGCAGCCTCGTACGTGTCAAGTTCGTACCGATCGCGTACGGGCGGGCCAAGGTCCCTGCCGGGCCGACAGGGGTGGTGGCTACGATGACGGAGGCGAAAACCGTCCACAGGGCGGTCGGTGCTCCGACCAGGACGGTACGAACCAGAAGTTGACGGTGTGTTGCGGCACGCGGCAGCCCGGGAGGCCCGGGCACGGCGGGCCGTACGGGGGAGAGGTGAACTGCTGTGGCAGGCAATGGTGCAACTAGTCCGGGGACGCCGACTCCTTCGGTGAGTCCGTCACCCAGTCCCACGCCGACGCCGTCGGCGAACCCTTCGCCGAGCGCTACGCCCAGTCCGTCGGCGAATCCTTCGCCCAGCCCATCGGCGAGTCCCGCGCCCAGCCCGTCGTCCAGCCCCGCGCCCAGCGCGTCGGCGAATCCTGAGCCCAGCGCGGCGGGCACCGACCCGAACGGTCAGGCGCCTTCCGGCGACGCGACGCCGTTCATGCTGGAGCACAAGCTCCCGTGGCCTCTGGGTGGGGTCGACCTCGCTCCGTTCGTCAGCACCCTGCAGACGAACGGCAGCGCCAATGACCTGGTGGCGGCCTTCGGCAAGCAGAACGTCCAGGTCGAGCTCGACACGCTCACGACCTTCGCCGGCAAGGTCGAGGCCCTGCTCGCCGCCATGGAGGGCTCGGCGGCGGCGCCGTACAAGCTCCAGGAGCAGAAGCTGACGGGCAAGAGCTTCGCGAGCGCGGAGTTCGCCGAGGCGACGGCCCTGACCGCCGCCTACGAGAAGGTGCACGCCCAGCTCGTACAGCTGCACAAGGACCTCGCGTCGCAGATCCAGGCGATGCAGACGGCGGTTTCGCGGACGGCGAGCATCTACGGAACCAACGAGGACCACACGACGGCCGCTCAGAACGCCGTCGCGAAGAACGTGGGTGCCACCACACCGGCACCGGGGTCGGGCGACGGAAAGTACTGATGGCGGTCCGGGGAGAGTTCTACGGGGAGACGGGGAGCAAGTAGTGGCAGGCAGCACGAACTTCGAAGGAATGGAACACACCCACCTGCGCAAGATGGTGGACAGCACGGATCCGACGACGATCCTCAGCCGCGGCACCCAACTGCAGTCGGCCGGGCGGGTGCTGAAGGAACTGAGTACGGCGCTCAAGTCGCACGTCGGAAACGTCACCTGGGAAGGGCCGGCTGCCGAGAACTTCAAGACCTGGGTGAACAACCTGCAGCAGTCGGCGCAGATCATCGGCGACCACGCCACGACTGCCGGCGACGCGATGCACCAGGCCGGCGAGGCGCTCAGTACCGCCAAGGTCGCCGTGCCGGAGCCTCCGAAGACGGAGATCCAGGCGGTCGACAAGTACAACAGCCAGTCGAACCTGGTGAAGGTGCCCCAACTCGCCGTTGGTCAGTCCGTCGATGCCTACATGAAGACGGTCGACCCCAAGTGGGTGACGGCGACGGAGTTCAGCCTGGCCAAGGCGAAGGTCGAGAAGGAGCACCAGGAAGCCGTTCTCCAGATGGAGAAGCTGGCGCAGGCCTACAGCGCGGCGACGACGACGCTGAACGGGATTCCCACGGACGTGGTGCTGCCGGGAACGCCCGGTTCGGCCAGTAGGGGCGACACTTCCGTCTACCCCAACGGTGGAGGTTCCGGAGGCACCGGCGGCTCCGGGGGTTCGGTACGCACACCCCGTTCGAGTGGTGGACGTGTCGGTGGAGGCGATGGGTCGCCTGGCGGAAACTACGGCGGCGGCACGGTCCTGCCCCGTGACCCTGGTCCGGGCGGCCCCGGCCCGGGCAACCCGGGCAACACCCCGCCCCCGCCGCACGGCGGCGGCCAGGTGCCGCCCGCGCCGCAGGACCCGGGGACCTCGACCCCGCCGTCCTACCCGTCCGACCCGGTCAACCGTCCGGGCACCGATCTCAACAGCGTGCCCACCCTGCCGACGCTCCCGACCCAGACCGGCCCGTACGGTCCGGGCGGCGGCCAGCTGCCCACGGACGGGCCGACCACTCTCCCCGGCTACCCGAACGGGACGGGCGGCCCGAACAACGGGCCCGGCGTCCCCGGCGGCGGCCCGATCACGGGCTTCCCGGGCGGACCAGGCGGCGGCACCGTCCCGACCAAGGGCGGCGGCCAGATCCAGCCGCGGACGACCCCGTTCGGCGGCGGCCCGGGGCAGGGGAGGAGCGGTACTCCGGGACTGCCCAGCGGGACGGTCTTCGGCGCCCGCGAGGCGGGTCCGGGCGGCGGCCGGGTCGGTGGGCCCGGCGGTGCGGGCGGCATGCACCCCGGCATGGGCGGTGCCCACGGCGGTGCGGTCGGGTCCGGCGGCGGTTCGCGTGGCCGGGGCCTGTCCTCGACCACCGGCGGGACGGTCGGCGGTCGCAAGGGGCCGAGCGCGGGCGGGGAGTTCACGCCCGGCGGTACCGGCCTGCGCAACCGCGCGGCGGGCGCTGCCGAGGGCGGTGCGCAGTCCAGGCAGAACGGCATGATGGCGCCCGGGTCCTCGGGCCACGGCAGCCGGAACGAGCGCGACCGCCGCAAGCGGGCCGACTACCTGCACGAGGACGAGGAGACCTGGACGAGCGGTACGCCGCACAGCAACCCGGACGTGATTGAGTAGGACGGCAACGACTGCCCGGCCACTGGGCATCTCCAGTGGCCGGGCAGGCTTGTTCGGGGCACGCTTCCCGGTCGACGGAGAGATTGACGAGGAGTTGTGATGGGGCGGACGAACGCGCGAGCGCGGTGGCGGGCTGCTGCTGCGGCACTTCTGGCGGCGGGAATCGTGGTCGGCCCGGTCGCAGCACCCGCGGTTGCCGATGGCTCGATCCGTGCCGATCAATGGCATCTCGATGCCATGCATGCCCCGGAGATGTGGAAGGTCTCCAAGGGGGAGAACGTCACCATTGCCGTGATCGACGGCGGCTTCAAGTTGGATCACCCGGATCTGGTCGGACAGTTCCTTCCGGGTAAGGACTTCAGTGGAAGTCCAGGTGGAGTCGGGTCCTATGCGGAGGACCACGGCACGCAGATGGCCAGCCTCATCGCGGGGTCCGGGAAATCGGCCGGGGGCAAGGGAGCCTACGGCCTTGCCCCCGGTGCAAGGATCCTTCCTTTGAAGATTGCGAATGGCTCCGAGCATGCGGTGGTTTCGGCTGACTTCCTGGACCAGATCGGGCAGGCCGTGACGTATGCGGTCGAGCAGGGCGCCAAGGTCATCAACATTTCGCAAGGGATGGCCGCTGTCACGACTTCTCCGGCCGATGTGGAGAAGTTGGGCAAGATCCTGGCGTGGGCTCGGGCAAAGGGATCGCTCGTGGTCGCCAGCGTGGGAAACTCCGGCGACAAGGGGAACATCGTCGAATACCCGGGCGGCCTGTCCAATGTGGTCGGGGTGGGCGCCTCGGACCGGAACGGCACAGTCACCGCTGAGTCAGAGCGCGGACCGCAGGTTGCATTGGTCGCTCCCGGTGTGGACATGATCGGGGCCTGTGCAAGTCAGACGGGGTACTGCAAGGGGCATGGCACATCGGATGCGACCGCCATGGTTTCCGCATCGGCAGCTCTGGTGTGGTCGTTGCATCCGGACTGGACGGGAAACCAGGTCCTGCGGGTGCTCATCAATACCGCAGGGAAGGCGAATGATGGAGCCGGTCGCAACGACCTCATCGGTTACGGCGCGGTGCGCCCGCGCATTGCGCTGACGGATCCTGGGGATCCCGGTGCGGCGAACGTATCGCCGCTTCCGGCTGACGCGGCCGTGCCGTCGGTGCCTCCGTCGCCTTCGGCGAACGCGTCGGCTCCCGCGTCGTCGGCGCCGAGTCCGGCCGGGAGCCCGACCGATGTCGCCGTTGGTGCGCCGTCGGCGCAGCCGGTGACGGGGAAGACGGCGGGCCCCAGCAGCACGCTGCCGATCGTGGGGGGTGTGGCGGCCGGGTTGGTGCTGGTGGCGGGCGTGGTGTTCGTGGTGATGCGGCGTCGGAAGTCGGCCGCGCAGCCGGAGTTGGTCCAGGTGCCCCCGCCGCCCCTGCCGTCGTACCGGCCGCCGGTGCCGCCGGAGGACAACCCGTACGCGAGGTAGTCGCCTGCGCGAGCAGGGCCGTGCGTGGAGGGCGCCAGGGAAGCCTGGCGCCCTTCGCGCGTGGTGGGGGCGCGAGGGGCGGTGGGGTGCGCCGGGGTCACTCGGGTGGCGGCTGGTGGGGTGGGGTGGGGGTGGTGAGGGTGGTGGTATGGATGCGGAGGATGCTGGGCGGGTCGGGCAGGTGCGGCGGGCGGCGGCTGCGGCGCTGATCGGGACGGCGATCGAGTTCTACGACTTCTTCCTTTACGGGACGGCGGCCGCGTTGGTGTTCGGGCCGGTGTTCTTTCCCGGGTTGGGCACGGTGGGGGCGTTGCTGGCGGCCTTCTCGGTGTACGCGGTGGCGTTTTTGGCCCGGCCGGTGGGGGCGGTGGTGTTCGGGCACTTCGGGGACCGGGTGGGGCGGCGGGCGACGTTGGTGGTGTCGTTGCTGCTGATGGGGCTGGCGACGGCGGGGGTGGGGCTGCTGCCGGGGTTCGGGGTGTGGGGGTGGTGGGCGCCGGCGGTGCTGCTGGTGCTGCGGGTGTGTCAGGGCGTCGGCTTGGGCGGGGAGTGGGGCGGGGCGGCGCTGCTGATCGCGGAGACTGCGCCGGCCGGGCGGCGGGGGCGGTACGGGGGGTTCCTGCAGTTGGGGCCGACGATCGGGTTCGTGCTGGCGAACGGGCTGTTCCTGGCGCTGCAACTCGGCCTGGACGAGGGGGAGTTCCGCGCGTGGGGTTGGCGGGTGCCGTTCCTGGCCTCGTTCGTCATGGTCGCGGTGGGGTTGTTCGTCCGGCTGCGGGTCGAGGAGTCGCCGCTGTTCCGGACGGGGGTGCGGCGGGAGCGGCTGCCGGTGCTGGAGGTGCTGCGCGAGCACTGGCGCCCGGTGTTGGCGGGCGGTGGGGCGATCACGGTGGGGTACGCGCTGTTCTACCTGACCACGACGTATGCCCTGGCGTACGCGACCACCGGGCTCGGGGTGGCGAGCACGCTGGTGCTGTCGATGCTGCTGGTCGGCGCGGCGGGCATGGCCGCGACGGTGTGGCTGAGCGCCTCGTGCAGTGACCGGTGGGGTCGGCGGCGGACGCTGCGGTGGGCGACGGGCCTGGCCGCGGTCTGGTCGCTGGTGTTGTTCCCGCTGCTGGAGACGGTGAGCCGGCCGCTGATGTTCGTGGCGCTGGCGGGGGCGATGGTGGTGCTGGGCGCCATGTTCGGGCCGTTGGCGGCGTTCCTGCCGGAGCTGTTCCCGACCCGGGTGCGCTACACGGGCGCGGCGTTGACGTACAACCTGGGCGGGGTGGTCGGCGGGGCGACGACGCCGCTGGTGGCCACCCGGCTGACCGGGGTGTACGGGACGGCGCAGCCGGTGGGCTGGTACCTGGCGGTGCTGGGTGTGCTGGCCCTCGGGTGTCTGCGGATGCTGCCGGAGAACACCGGCGCGGAGCTCGGGTCGGTGGGCGGTTCGGTGGACGGACCGGCGGACGGGTCCGCGGACGGCGAACGCCGCCGGGCGCCCCGGTTGGGGGCGGACCCGGCGGCGTAGGCGGCCGTGGGCGGGCGTAGTCGCCCGTGGGCGTGCGTGCTCGCCCGGGCTCAGCCGGCCAGGGCGGCGCGGCCGGCCAGCACGACGGCGGTGTGCCGGGCGACGCGCTCACCGAGGTGCTCGGCGGTGGCGATGTCGGCCTTGTGGACGGCCTCCGGGCCGGCGTCGGACGGGGAGGAGGCGGCGGCGCCGTTGAAGAAGCCGAGCCGGTTGAGGTCGTTCTCGGAGGCGGTGGTGGCGTTCCAGCCGGGCTTGAGGCCGAGGTTGACCCAGCTCATGCCGTGCTGGGCGGCGAGGGTCTGGAAGAAGGCGAGGGTGCCCGCCTTGTCGCCGCTCTTGGAGGCGGAGTTGGTGAAGCCGGCCGCGACCTTGTCCTTCCAGGCGTCGGTGAACCAGCGCTTGCTGGTGGCCTCGGCGAAGACGTGGAAGGCGCCGGAGGCGGTGCCCATGTAGGTGGGGGAGCCGAAGACGATCGCGTCGGCGGCGTCCAGCTGCGCCCACTGCTCCTCGGTGATGGTGTCGACGGCGATCGGGACGACCTCGGCACCTGCGGCGGCGGCGCCGCGGGCGACGGCCTCGGCGATCACGGCGGTGTGGCCGTAGCCGGAGTGGTAGGCGAGGGCGACGGTCGGACGGACGGCGGTCATGCGGCACTCCAGGGGGACGGGCGCGGGCCGGCGGAGGTCGGCGGGCAGGCGTGGGGACGGGACGGGGCAGGGCGGGGCCGGGCGCACCGAGGTGGCTCGCGGCCCCGGCCTCGGCTGGTCTCCAATATAGACCAGGTCTCTATTGGTTACCAAGGGTGGATTGGAGACCTCGGGACTACCCTGGAGGCATGACGACGGAGGAAGCGGCCCGGGTCCGGCCCGGCCACCCCGCGGAGCGGGACGAGCAGGACGAGCGGGAAGGTCGGGGTGGGCAGGAGTGCGACGTGTTCGCCCGGCTCTGTCCCAGTCGCGAGGTGTTCGCGGAGCTGGCCGACAAGTGGTCGATGCTGATCCTGATGAGCCTCCTCGGCTGCGGGCCGCAGCGCTTCTCCGAACTCCAGCGCGGGGTCGGCGGGGTCAGCCGCAAGATGCTCACCCAGTCGCTGCGCAACCTGGAGCGCAGTGGACTGGTGCTGCGTACGGTCTACCCGGAGACGCCGCCGCGGGTGGTCTACGACCTGCTGCCGCTCGGCCGTGAACTGGCCGAGCTGCTCGCACCGGTCGGCCGGTGGACGGAGCGCCGCGCCGGGCGGATGGCGGTGGCCCGCGAGGAGTTCGACGCGGCCCACGGCGAGGACTGAGCCGGCCGCGGCGAGGGCGGGACCGCCCCGCGGCGAGGGTCGGATCGGCCGATGGCGAGGGCCGGACCGGCGGAGCGCTCCGGGCGGGGGCCGATTTCCCTTCCCGGCATGGAGCCGTGTAATGTCTTCCTTGTTCGAGCGGCCGGGAGAAACACCCGGACAAGCGAGCAAGCCCCTATAGCTCAGTCGGTAGAGCGTCTCCATGGTAAGGAGAAGGTCTGCGGTTCGATTCCGCATGGGGGCTCCACTGAAAGACCCTCGCCTGGCGGCGGGGGTCTTTCGCGTTCTCCGGCCGGTTCCGTACCGCCGATACGCCCCGGCCTAGCGGGTCGGGTACGGAATGCGCTGTGATGGTGCGTCATCGGCCGCCCGCCGGAGGGGTGCGGGCGCGAGCCGGACCCCGACCTGGAGGGCGTCATGGGTGTTCGACTCGTGGTGGTGGACGACCACCGGCTGCTGGCCGAGGCGCTGGCCACCGCACTTCAACTGCGCGGCCATCGGGTGCTCGCGGTCGGTTCCCCGGCCGGCGTCGCCGCCGATCTGGTGGTCGGACGGCGGCCCGAGGTCTGTCTGCTGGGGGTGGCGGCGCCGGGGGAGTCGGGGGCCTTCGACGGGTTGCGCCGGATCCGCCGGGAGCGTCCCGAGGTGGCCGTGATCGTGCTCGGTCCGGTGGGTGAACTGCGCGGAGTGGCAGGGGCGTTCGCGGCCGGTGCGGCCGGGTACGTGCCCAGCGACGAGCGGATCGAGGTGGTCGAGCGGGCCATCGGACGGGCGCGCGCGGGCGAGGCCGCGGTCGCGGTGGACATTCTGCGCGGGGCCTTCGACCAACTGCTGCGCCCTGCGGTCGAGCCGGACGACGAGGCCGTCCGGTTGCTGCGGCTGCTGACCCGCCGTGAGGTGCAGGTGCTGGCCCGGATCGCGGACGGCGAGGACACCGCGGCGATCGCCTCCGGGATGCGGATCGCCGCGAGCACCGCCCGGACGCACGTCCAGCGGGTGCTGATGAAGCTCGGCGCGCGGACCCGCCTGGAGGCGGCCGCGGTGGCGGCGCGCACCGGCCTGCTGGAACGGATGGCCGGCGGCTGAGGACTTGGTGAGAAGGCTGGAAGCAGTCGCCCGTGTGGCGCGGAGCACCCCGGTGGCATTGGGAGAATGACCCCCGTCGTACGCATTCCGTCGATGGCTTCCGTCCGAACGGGCGGACCGTCGTTCGCTGGAGGTCGCAACATGAGTAAGTACCTGGTCACGGGTGGCGCCGGCTACGTCGGCAGTGTGGTCGCCGCCCACCTGCTGGAGGCGGGTCACCGGGTGACCGTCCTGGACGACCTCTCCACCGGTTTCCGCGAGGGTGTCCCGGCCGGTGCCGAGTTCGTCGAGGGCCGGATCCAGGAGGCCGGCAAGGTGTTGGACGGCTCCTTCGACGGGGTGCTGCACTTCGCCGCCTCCTCGCAGGTCGGCGAGTCGGTCGCGGACCCGGAGAAGTACTGGCGCAACAACGTGGCCGGCTCGCTGGAGCTGATCAGCGCGATGCGCGCGTCGGGTGTGCGCAAGCTGGTGTTCTCCTCCACCGCCGCCACCTACGGCGAGCCGGAGGCGGTGCCGATCGCCGAGACCGCCCGCACCGCGCCGACCAACACCTACGGCGCCACCAAGCTCGCCGTGGACCACCTCATCACCGGTGAGGCCGTCGCCCACGGCCTGGCCGCCGTCTCGCTGCGGTACTTCAACGTGGCCGGTGCGTACGGCAGTTCGTCCGGTGTCGCCTTCGGTGAGCGGCACGACCCCGAGTCGCACCTGATCCCGCTGGTCTTCCAGGCCGCGCTGGGGCAGCGTCCGCACATCGCGGTGTACGGCGACGACTACCCGACCCCGGACGGCACCTGCATCCGCGACTACATCCACGTCGCCGACCTGGCCGAGGCGCACCTGCTGGCGCTGGACGCGGCCGAGCCGGGCGAGCACCTGATCTGCAACCTGGGCAACGGCAGCGGCTTCTCGGTGCACGAGGTGATCGAGTCGGTCCAGCGCGTCACCGGCCGGGAGATCCCGGTGCGGGTCGAGGGCCGCCGGGCCGGTGACCCGGCGGTGCTGGTGGCCTCGGCCGCCCGCGCCCACGAGGCGCTGGGCTGGACCCCGCGCCGCCCGAACCTGGACGAGATCGTCGCCGACGCCTGGAAGTTCACCCTGGCGAAGAACGGCGGGTGAGTGACGGTCGGTGAGCGCCTCCGGAGGCGGCGCCCGGAACGGCCCCCGGGCGGTCCAAGTCCGGCCACTCACGCATCTTCTGACGAAACTTCACCGAATCGCCACGAGCGCGTTTCCCGCCCCGTAGGCTGAGTGCGGTACCGGTGGGGGCCGGCGACCGTTCGGCCTCACCGGCCACCGGTGGGCGGGCGGAACGGTGGGTCCGGAACGCGGATGCCGGGCCGGTCCCCGTCCCCGGGCTCGGGCGGTCTGAGCAGGGGGAGGGACTATGGGGCGGATTCGCGTCCTGGTGGTCGACGACCACCGGATCTTCGCCGAGGCGCTGGCCGCGGCACTGGCCGCCGAGCCGGACGTGGAGGTGGGGGCGGCGGGCAGCGCGGCCGCCGCCGAGCGGGCCTTGGAGCGCGCGGCCGGCGAGGGCCGGGCCTACGACGTGGCACTGATCGACGCCGACCTCGGCGTCGAGGCGTCGGGTGTCGGCGCCGCCGCCGGTGCGGCCGGGCCGATCGGAACAGCGGGGCCGGCCGGATTACCCGGCGGGCCCGGAGCCGCCGGTCCGTACGGAGGCTCCGGTCCGTACGGAGGCTCCGGTCCGCACGGTGCGTCGGGAGTACTGGGAGTGCTGGGAGCACCGGCAGCCGGGGCGCACGCCCGCCGCCGGCCCGCTGCGGAGCACGGCGACGAGGCCCGGCGGGGTCGTGCCGCCCCGCCCGTGCCGCAGCCGCGCCGGGCGGCCGTACCGCCGGGGCCACCGGTTCAGCTGTCGGGCGGCCTGCCGCCGGTCGCCCGGTCCGCGGTGGACCCGTTGCGGGGCGACCAGCTCAGACCCTCCGCCCAGCCGCCCGACGGCATCACCCTGCTGGCCCGCCTCCGCCGCGCCCATCCAGGGCTGCGCGCGATCGTCCTGGCCACCGCCGACGACCCGCACCGCGCCGCCCGCGCCCTGCACGCGGGCGCCACCGGCTGGGTGGCGAAGGAGAGTTCGCTGGCCCGGCTGCTCGCGGTGGTCCGGGGGGTGCTGCGGGACGAGACGCACCTGCCGCCCGCGCTGCTCACCGGGGTGATCCGCGAGCTCACCACCGCCCGGCGGGACCGTACCGAGAGCGAGCGGCTGGTGGACACCCTGACCCCGCGGGAGAAGCAGATCCTGCGCTGCATGGTCGCGGGTCTCGGCCGGCAGGCCGTCGCGGAGCGGCTCTACCTGTCGCCGCACACCGTCCGGACGCACATGCAGAACGTGCTGGGCAAGCTCGGGGTGCACTCCACGCTGGCGGCCGTCGCGGTCGCCCGCCGGGCCGGGGTCAGCCCGGCCGAGCCGGCCGTGCCTCCGCCGCCCTCGGTGGTCGGCACCGTCGAACGGCCCTGAGCCGGGACCCGCGAGGCGGGCCCACGGGCCGGAGGGCGGGAGCGTCGTCAGCCCGGGATGTTGTCGAACGGGGCGACCAGCAGCCGCAGCAGCGTGGCGAGTTCGGTCTGCTGGCCGGAGCTGAGCTGGGCGAGCAGTTCGCGCTCGTGCGCGAGCAGTCCGGCGAGCGCCTGGTCGGCGCGGTCGCGGCCGTCGTCGGTGAGCCGGACCAGTACGCCGCGCCGGTCGTCCGGGTCGGGCAGGCGCTTGACCAGGCCCTTGCCGGTGAGCCGGTCGATCCGGTTGGTCATGGTGCCGGAGGTGACCAGGGTCTGGGTGAGCAGCTGGCCGGGGGAGAGCTGGTAGGGGGAGCCGGCCCGCCGAAGGGCGGTCAGGACGTCGAACTCCCAGGGCTCCAGGCCGTGCTCGGCGAAGGCGGTGCGGCGGGCGCGGTCCAGGTGCCGGGCGAGCCGGCTGACCCGGCTGAGCACCTCCAGCGGCTCCACGTCGAGGTCGGGGCGCTCCCGGCGCCACGCTGCGACCAGCCTGTCGACCTCGTCCTCCATGACGATCAGTGTATCGGTGGATGTGTCGATGTGAAGTCTCTTGACATCGAGAAATGTGCCAGTGAGGCTACCGCGAGATATCTTGATGTCGAGATACCTGCGAGGTGAACCGTGACCACCCCCGCCTGGGACCCGGCGCAGTACCTGCGCTTCGCCGACGAACGCACCCGCCCGCTGCGCGACCTGCTCGCCCGCGTCCCCGCCCTCCCGCACCCCGGTGCCGAGGTGATCCTGGACATCGGATGCGGCCCCGGCAACTCCACCGCCGTGCTGCGCGAGCGCTGGCCGCGGGCCCGCCTCACCGGCGTCGACAACTCCGCCCCGATGCTGGCCACCGCCCGCAGCGAGGGCGAGCCCGACGCCGAGTACCTGCTCGCCGACGCCCGCGACTACGACCCGGCCCCGGCCGGGCCCGACCTGATCGTCTCCAACGCCACCCTCCAGTGGGTGGACGGACACCTGGCGCTGCTGCCGCGCTGGGCGGACGCCCTCGAACCCGGCGGGGTGCTCGCCTTCCAGGTGCCCGGCAACTTCGACGCCCCCAGCCACACCCTGCTCGCCGACCTGCGCCGCAGCGCCCGCTGGCGGGACGCGCTCGGCGAGGAGGCCGCACGGGCCGGCGTCCATCCGCCCGAGCGCTACCTCGACGCCCTGGCCGCCGCCGGCTGCCTCCCGGACGTCTGGGAGACCACCTACCTGACCCTTCTGCCGGGGCCGGACCCGGTCCTGGAATGGGTCAAGGGCACCGCGCTGCGCCCGGTCCTCACCCGGCTCGCCGACCCGGCCGACCGGGCGGCCTTCCTCGCCGAGTACGGGCGGCTGCTCCGCGAGGCGTATCCGGCCGGGCCGCACGGGACGGTGTTCCCGTTCCGGCGGATCTTCGCCGTGGGGACCGGGCGGTCGGGCTGAGCCGGACGGGCCGTGGCCGGGCCGGGGCGTTCCGGCCCCGGCCGGTCAGGCCGTGCGCTCGCCGACCAGCCTCGGGTGCCGCTCCAGGCCCTCCAGCCCGTGCCAGGCGAGGTTCACCAGGTGCGCCGCCACCGTCGCCTTGTCCGGCTTGCGGACCTCCAGCCACCACTGCCCGGTCAGCGCGACCATCCCGACCAGCATCTGCGAGTACATCGGGGCCAGCCGGGCGTCGAAGCCGCGGGACTTGAACTCCAGGCCCAGGATGTCCTCGACCTGCGTGGCGATGTCGCTGATCAGCGAGGCGAAGGTGCCGGTCGACTGGGCGACCGGGGAGTCCCGGACCAGGATCCGGAAGCCGTCCGTCGAGGTGTCGATGTAGTCCATCAGCGCGAAGGCCGCCTGCTCCAGCAGCTCGCGCGAGTGCCCGCCGGTCAGGGCCCCGGTCACCATGTCCAGCAGCAGCTGCATCTCGCGGTCGACGACCACCGCGTACAGCCCCTCCTTGCCGCCGAAGTGCTCGTACACCACGGGCTTGGACACTCCGGCGCGCTCGGCGATCTCCTCCACAGAGGTGCCGTCGTAGCCGCGTTCGGCGAAGACCGTCCGGCCGATCTCCAGCAGCTGCTCGCGCCGCTGCTTGCCGGTCATCCGGACCCGGCCGCCCCGGCGGCGGGGGGCCGCGGTCGAGCCGCCGCCGGCGCCCCGGTCCGGCCCCCCGTCGCCGGTGCCGGCCGCCGGTGCAGCGGCCCGCGGACGGGCCTGCGCCGTGGCGGGCGCCGCGTCCGTCCGCGTGCCGTGGTGACCGCCTGTGCTGTCTGCGCTGCTCCCGTTCACCCCTACATCATGCTGGAAGCGCCGCCTCATGCGGCGCGGCGGGCGGCGATCCGCTGCGCGTCCGGCCAGCGGACGTCCCGGACCCAGCCGGCCAGCTCGAACCAGCGGATCAGCCGGGCCGAGGAGTCGATCTGCCCGCGCAGCACCCCGTGCCGGGCCGCGGTCGGGTCGGCGTGGTGCAGGTTGTGCCAGGACTCCCCGCAGGAGAGCACGGCGAGCCACCAGACGTTGCCGGAGCGGTCCCGGGAGCGGAACGGGCGGCGGCCGACGGCGTGGCAGATCGAGTTGATCGACCAGGTGACGTGGTGCAGCAGCGCCACCCGGACCAGCGAACCCCAGAAGAAGGCGGACAGCGCCCCCTCCCAGGAGAAGCTCACCAGGCCGCCGATCAGCGCGGGCAGCAGCAGCGAGATGGTGGTCCAGAGCCAGAACAGCCGGGAGATCCGCCTTATGGCCGGGTCGCGCACCAGGTCGGGGGCGTACGTGACCTGCGAGGTCTGCTCCTCGTCGAACATCCAGCCCATGTGGGCCCACCACAGGCCCTTCATCAGCGCCGGGACGCTCTCCCCGTAGCGCCACGGCGAGTGCGGGTCGCCGTCCTTGTCGCTGAACCGGTGGTGCTTGCGGTGGTCGGCCACCCAGCGCACCAGCGGGCCCTCGACCGCGAGGCTCCCGGCGATCGCCAGCGCCAGGCGCATCGGGCGGTTGGCCTTGAAGGCGCCGTGGGTGAAGTAGCGGTGGTAGCCGATGGTGATGCCGTGGCAGGTGAGGTAGTACATCGCGACGGTGATCGCGAGGTCCGTCCAGCCCAGTCCCCATCCCCAGGCCACCGGGACGGCGGCGACCAGGGCGGTGAACGGCACGAGGATGAACAGGGAGAGCGCGATCTGCTCGGCCAGGCCCTGTTTCTCCCCGCCACGGGTGGCGGACAGCCGGGTGGCCGCGGCGTCGGCGTCGGCGTCGGTGGGCCCGCCGGCCTCGGTGATCAGGGCCGGTTCGGCCGGACCGGTGGGATCGGCGGGATCGGAGTCGGAAGGCGGGGTGCGGGACGCGGCGTTCCCCGCGCGCGCCTCGCCGGCCTGGATGGTCATGGGGGTCCCTTTGCGGCGTCCCGGAGCGGGAGAGAAGCGGAGCTACGTTGGCGTAACCTACGGCATCGTAGGTTGCGCTCCGTGTCCAGGGGAACACTCCGCCGCGCGGCGCTTGAGTGAATTCACCCGACTGGATGGATGAACCGGAAGCCCGGCGCGTTCGGTCGCCGGGGGCGGAATCGGGCCCGCGGATCGACGCAAGTCGATACCCACGGCAGGGCCCTCTCCGGTAGGGTCTGACACGACTGTCCGCCGTGGTGTAATGGCAGCACAGGGCCCTTTGGAGGCCTTTGTCTGGGTTCGAATCCTAGCGGCGGAGCCTCTGCACGCCTCGGGTTCGGGCGTTTTCCCTCGCGCCGGTATTGTCGGTGCTGCTCGGCGGACTGTGCGAATGGCGACCGGCCTGGGTCCGGGCCGGGCCTGCTCTGCCCTCTCTGTGAACTTACCGAGGAGCCTCCCCGCATGGGTGCCAATTCGCTTGCCGCCGTTGTCGTGCTCGCCGCCGGTGGCGGGACCCGGATGAAGTCGAACAAGCTGCCCAAGGTGCTGCACGAGGTGTGCGGGCGCTCGCTGGTGGGTCACGCGGTCTCGGCGGCCCGGGAGCTGACGCCCGGCCAGCTGGTCGTGGTGGTCGGCCACCAGCGCGAGCAGGTCGAGGCACACCTGGCGGAGCACTACCCGGCCACCCGCACCGCGGTGCAGGTGGAGCAGAACGGCACCGGGCACGCGGTGCGCACCGCGCTGGAGTCGCTGGCCGCCGACGGCGTGGCGCTGGACGGCACGGTCATCGTCACCGCCGGCGACTCGCCGCTGCTGACCGGGGAGACCCTGCGCCGGCTGGCCGACGCGCACATCGCCCAGCAGAACGGGGTCACCGTGCTGACCGCCGTCGTCCCGGAGCCCTTCGGCTACGGCCGCATCCTGCGGGACGAGGACGGCACCGTCGCCGCGATCGTCGAGGAGCGGGACGCCAGCGCCACCCAGCGCGCGATCACCGAGATCAACTCCGGCGTCTTCGCCTTCGACGCCAAGCTGCTCACCGCGGCGCTGGGCGAGCTCACCACGGACAACTCGCAGGGCGAGGAGTACCTGACCGACACCCTGGAGATCCTGCGCAAGGCGGGCCACCGGGTCGGCGCCGTGGTGGCCGAGGACCACCGGGACATCCTGGGCATCAACGACCGGGTCCAGCTGGCGCAGGCCCGCCGGCTGCTGAACGACCGCCTGCTGGAGCGGGCGATGCGCGAGGGCGTCACCGTGGTGGACCCGGCGACCACCTGGTTCGACGTGCAGGTCAGCTACGAGCCGGACGCCGTGGTGCTGCCGAACACCCAGCTCCAGGGCGCCACGCACCTGGGCGAGGGCTGCGAGGTCGGCCCGAACTCGACCCTCAAGGACACCCTGGTCGGCGCCGGCGCCCGGGTGAGCAACACCACGGCCGACCGCGCCGAGGTGGGCGAGCTGGCCACCGCCGGTCCGTACGCCTACCTGCGGCCCGGCGCCAGGCTGGCCCGCAAGGCGAAGGTCGGCACCTACGTCGAGGTGAAGAACTCCGAGCTGGGCGAGGGCGCCAAGGTGCCGCACCTGTCCTACATCGGCGACGCGACGATCGGCGAGGGCACCAACGTCGGCGCGGCCTCGGTCACCGTGAACTACGACGGCGTGAACAAGCACCGCACGGTCATCGGCGCGCACTGCCGCACCGGCTCGGACAACATGTTCATCGCCCCGGTCACCATCGGTGACGGCGCCTACACCGCCGCCGGTTCGGTGATCACCGGTGACGTCCCGGCCGGGGCGCTCGGTGTGAGCCGGGCCACGCAGCGCAACATCGACGGCTGGGTCGAGCGCAAGCGCCCCGGGACGGCATCCGCGCAGGCCGCGCAGGCTGCGGCGGACGGGGCCGAGCAGGCCTGAGCGGGCGGGCCGGGGGCCCGGGGGCGGTCCCGAGGCGGACGGTTTCTGCGCGGGCGCGTAACCTTGGGGACATACGTGCGCCACTGGGCCTACCGCCCGTGTCCAGGCGTACCGACAATTCCCCTACCCGTGCCACGAGCGGGCCCTGCCTGCCCGCCACCGGGTCGAGGGTTCAGCGTTCGCAACGCGAGGAGACGGTGCAGTGAGCGGGATCACGACGTCGGGTGAGAAGAAGCTGAAGCTCTTCTCCGGCCGTGCCCACCCGGAGCTGGCGAAGGAGGTGGCCGAGGCGCTCGGGACCGAGCTGGTCCCCACCAAGGCCCTGGACTTCGCCAACGGCGAGATCTACGTCCGCTTCCTGGACTCCGCGCGCGGCGCGGACTGCTTCGTGATGCAGAGCCACACGGCTCCCATCAACCAGTGGATCATGGAACAGCTGATCATGATCGATGCTCTGAAGCGGGCCTCCGCCAAGAGCATCACCGCGATCCTGCCGTTCTACGGCTACGCCCGCCAGGACAAGAAGCACCTCGGCCGCGAGCCCATCTCGGCCCGGCTGATCGCCGACCTGCTGCGCCAGGCCGGTGCGGACCGCCTGATGGCCGTGGACCTGCACACCGCGCAGATCCAGGGCTTCTTCGACGGCCCGGTGGACCACCTGTTCGCGCTGCCGCTGCTGGCCGACTACATCGGTGGGAAGGTCGACCGCTCCAAGCTGACCGTCGTCTCGCCGGACGCCGGCCGGGTGAAGGTCGCCGACCAGTGGTGCGACCGGCTGGACGCCCCGCTGGCGATCATCCACAAGCGCCGCGACATCACCCAGGCCAACACCATCCTGTCGGCCGACGTCGTCGGTGACGTCAAGGGCCGGGTCTGCGTGCTGGTCGACGACATGATCGACACCGCCGGCACCATCTGCGCCGCGGCCGACGCGCTGTTCGACAACGGCGCCGCGGACGTCGTGGTCGCGGCCACCCACGGTGTCCTCTCCGGCCCGGCCGCGGACCGGCTGAAGAACTCGCGGGTCAGCGAGTTCGTGTTCACCAACACGCTGCCCACCCCGGCGGAGCTCCAGCTGGACAAGATCACCACGCTCTCCATCGCCCCGTCGATCGCCGCCGCGATCCGCGAGGTGTTCGAGGAGGGCTCGGTGACCAGCCTCTTCGAGGGTGTGCACTGACGAAGGCCCGTGCAGGCGGCCCCGG
>NZ_JBSHBN010000074.1:0-42313 GCF_053612025.1 Kitasatospora sp. NPDC054768 | reverse complement strand
ATGGTACTGCAGGGGGGACCCTGTGGGAGAGTAGGACGCCGCCGAACAATTCTTCAGAAGAACCCCCATCCGGGATCCGGATGGGGGTTCTTCGCATTTCCCGGCCGGACGGACGCCTCGGAACAAGCCCTCGGAGTGAAGACCGCCCGCTCGCCGGAGCGGCGAGCGGGCGGGGAGCTTCAGATGAGGTGGTCGAACTCGCCGGCCTGGGCGCCGAGGAGGAAGGCCCGGAGCTTGGTGGCTGTGGTGGTGAGGATGACGGAGGGGTCATCGGATTCGCGGAGGTGGCGGATGTCGTGTCCTCCGGTGGCCAGCTCAACGCAGGTGCTGCCGCCATCGACGTCGCTGAAGGACGACTTCTGCCAGGCCAGGTCGGACATTGGATGCCTTTCAGTGCTGGAGCTCGTAGAGAATGTGTTGAGGCAGCCCCCAGGAGTCGCGAGAGCTTTCACGCCGGGGCTGGCTGGTGTCGACAGCGGGTAGCGCGAGATCCCGGAATTCATGAAACTTCTGGTGGTAGGCCGCCACGTCGTCCGGGTCGCCAAGGTGAACCGCCCGCTTCGGTCCATCCAAGATGATGGTCGAGAGGGCCGTGCACGGCGCCCGCCTCCACGCTCTTCAACCTCCTCACCCTCCTCTTCGACGCCGGTCACGGCGAGCGCCGGCGACCTCCGCGCGCAACCTTGCAAAGCCCGACGAACAGGAGCCCCCCACCCCCGCGCCGACGCCGTCCCCGGCCCGCGGTAGGCGGTGGCATCGGCCCGGACTGGCAGCATGTCCCCATGGACGCAGTGGACCTGGGCGAGTTCGTGGTGCGGCGCGGCAGGGAGGCCGACGCGGACGCGTTGGTCGGTATCGACTCGGTCGCGCTCGAAGGCGACGAGGACCGGGCGGCGAGCATCCGCAGGTGGTGCCGACAGGGCCCGATCAGCCCGCTGTTCGTGGCGGAAGGCGCGGCCGGCCCGCTCGGCTACTGCGTCGTCGAGTACACGTTCTTCGAGCAGGGCTTCGTCACGATGCTGATGGTCGGACCGTCCGCTCGTGGCACCGGCGTCGGCCGTCGGCTGCTGGACGCCGTGGCGGCCTCCTGCGAGACCCCGAAGCTGTTCACCTCGACCAACGTCTCCAATCATCCGATGCGGCGACTGCTGCAACGGGCCGGGTGGCGGCAGGTCGGCCTTCTCCACGGCCTCGACGAGGGCGACCCGGAACTGTTCTACCTCCACCGACCGCGGAGCGGCACGCCCGGATCTCCGTCGCCGACCGGGTTGCGACCCGGCCGGGTGGACGAGTTCACGGCGCGTCTCGACAGCGCCTGGGAGTGGTGGCACGCCGCCGTCGAGGATGCCCAGGAGGGCCGCTGGACCCGCACCGCCCTCGAACGGCAGGTGATGGACGACCTCGCCGCCGCGACCGTCGGACTCGGATACCTGGACCCTTCCGTCGAACTGCCGTTGCGCAACAGGCTCTGCCGGATCGCCACCTGGGCGGGTGTGCTCCGGCTCGCCGCCCGGGCGGGCGGCTGGGACCTCGTTCCCGTCACCGGAGCGGTCCCACCCCGCCCGGCGGGGATGGCCGAACTGCTCTCCGCGGTCCACGCGGTGGGGGAGCAGGGCGAGGCCTGGCTGCGGCGGCTCTCCGCTGACGGACCGCCACCGCTCCGCGCGGTCAACGGGTTCGAGGCCTTCCTCTTCGGCCCGGGCTCGGTCGAGGACCTCCGCCAGTTCTTCTACGACGAGGACCGCACCGGCCGGCGTGCGCCCCGGTGTTCCTCGTCGGAGGGGCCCGGGCGGCTTGGCAAAGATCTGGATCCCTTGTGGATCCCGTTCGGCAAAGACGCTGGTACGCCGGGCGGGTCCCGCTCTACGGTGACGCCGTGAGCAATGATGCGAATGCGCCTGCCGTGCCCGTCGAGGCCTTTGAAACTCCCTACTACGCGGCGGTCTTCACCGCGGTGCCGACCCAGGACCGGGCCGGCTACAGCGAGACCAACGACCGCATGGAAGACCTGGTGAGGGACATCCCGGGGTACCTGGGGATGGACCACGCGCAGACTCCCGGCGGGCTGTCCATCACCGTCGGGTACTTCCGTGACGCCGACGCCCTCACGGAGTGGCGGACCAACGCCGAGCACCGCGCGGCGCAGAAGCGCGGGCGGGCCGAGTGGTACGAGCGCTACACGCTGCACGTGGCGAAGGTGGAGCGGAGCCACGGGTTCGTGCGGGAGTAGTTCCCCGAAGCCCGGCCGCATCGTCGGGTCCGGGACGGCGGGGCGAGGCCCATAACCTGGTGGTATGACGACTCCCTGGCCCGACGAGGCCACGTTCGCCCGCGGTGAGCGGGTGGCGCTGACCACCCCGGACCCGCCTCGCCCCGAACTCGGCCACCTGGGCGGCGAGATCCTCGGCACCCGGGGCGTGGTCCTCGAATGCGCCGTCGAGGCCGATGACCGCGACGGTGGCCACGTCGGGCCCGTGTACCAGGTCGAGACGGAGGACGGCAGTCCTTGGCGGCTGCGGCCGGAGTTCCTGAGGTCCCTCGACCGCCGGTAGTGCTTCGTCAGATCGGTCCCGGGCATGGTCCCGGTCCCGGGCGTGGGCGCGGGGCGGCATCGGCGTAGTGATCGGGCGGACCGTCCGGGCCTCGTCGTCAGCGGCCCGAGCGGTCCCCCGTCCGGTCGGCGAGCCAGACGGTGATGCGCCGCTTCTCCTCGCGGGTGGCCCAGGGGATGCCGGGCTGCGCGAGCCACTCCAGGGTGGACGGCGCCCGTCCCACTGCTTTTCGCCGCCTCCGCCCGACCGGCAGGACCGTTCCTGGAGCAGGAAGTCGGCCGGGCCGACTTCCTGCTCCTCGGCTGCTCAGTCCTTGGGCACGAGCGGCGTCAGCGGCAGGGCGACCCGGCTCTCCCAGGCCTGCTCCAGCGCCCGGCCGAACGTCTCCGCGGGCTGAGCGCCCGAGACACCCAGCCGCCGGTCCAGGACGAAGAACGGCACGCCCGTCGCCCCCATGGCGCTCGCCGTGGCCTCGTCCTCGCGCACCGCCTCCGCGTACGCCTCCGGGTCGGCCAGGACCGCCGCGGCCGCCTCGCCGTCCAGCCCCGCGTCGACCGCCAGCTCGACCAGCCGGCCCGCCTCGAAGGCCGACCGCTCCTCGGCGAAGTTCGCCCGGTACAGCGCGTCCAGCAGCTGCCCCTGCCGGCCGTGCTCCTCGGCGAAGTGCAGCAGACGGTGCATGTCGAAGGAGTTCGCCGCGTCGCGCCCCTCGCGCAGGTACGGCAGTCCCTCGGCGTGCGCGTTCTCCGCGATCCGGGCCTCCGCCGCCTCGGCCTGCTCCAGGCTCATCCCGTACTTGGCGGCGAGCAGCGGCAGCACCGGCCGGGCCTCGTGCGGCGCCCGCGGGTCCAGCTCGAAGGAGCGGTGGACGACCTCCACCTCCTCGCGGTGCGGGAACGCCGTCAGCGCCTGCTCGAACCGGGCCTTGCCGATGTAGCACCACGGGCAGTTGATGTCGCTCCAGATCTCCACGCGCACGGCGCCGCACTCCTTCCAGCCTCGCGCGGACCTCCCGCGCCTACTCCTGCCGGAACGCCTCCGTCCACCTGGATATTTCTCTCACTGAAATATCCAGGTCGGTCGGCGGCCTCCTGTCTCAGCGCCGATCCCGGGCCTCGCGCTGGGCGGACACCGTGGGGACGGCGGCGACGGCCTCGGCGTAGTGGCCGTGCCTGCTCAGGATCTCGGGGCGTGCTCGTACGGGGCGGGTTCCACGTGCTCGCCGGTGGCCAGCTCGCGGAGCCGGTCGATCCGGCCCTGGCCGGCGAGGAGGTCCGCGTACCGCCAGGCGATGCGCGGGACGACGGGCAGGACCGGGCCCAGCAGCCGGATCGCCTCGTCCGCCCGGCCCATGCGCTCCAGGACCCGACCGAACAGCGCCAGCACCTCCGACGGCTGGTGCCGGCACTCGCCCTGACCCCCGGCCGCGGAGCACCGGCAGTCCGCCATGCCGCCCAGGGCCCGTTCGGCGCCCTGGGCGAGCAGCTCCAGGACCGTCAGGGCCCGTTCGAACGCCCCCACCGCGCACAGCTCACTGACCGCCACCTCGGCGCAGAACCACTCACCGCGGTCCCGGGGGGTCTCGATCAACAGCTCCAACTGCCCCTGGCGGGCCAGGTATTCCGCCATGGGAGGCGTTATTCTGCCGTCGAACTGCCGCTGCCGGGCGAGATCGTCGAGATTCACCGGGCCACGCTGTGGGACGGGGGCGACGTCCTGCCCGGAGATAATCGGCGGATGTCCGAAACCTTCGTTGACCTGGGATTTGTCACGGCGCCCTCCGGGGTGGTGGTGCTGGCGATGGCCAGCTGGATCGACGAGTGGCCGAGGGTGGGGGAGCCGCTGTCGGTGCGCGCCGCGGCTGCGGCGGAGGCGGGTGGCGGGCACCTCCAGGAGTGGGAGTACGAGGCGGTCGCCGTTCCGGCCGCCGCCGACCGGCCGCTGGCGGTGCGGGCCACCACCGCGCCGTCGGTGTTCGACGAGGAGCCGACGATCGCGACGCTGGAGATCGCCCTCGGCCTGCCCTGGCCCGAGGGGGTGGACAGCCCGGTGCTGCTCGGGGACCTGCCGGTCGACCGGGGCGGTACGGCGGTCGGCGACGCCGTGGGGCTGGACGCGTGGACGGGGCTGGAGCACGAACCGGCCGACGGACTCGCCGACCTCTCCTTCTGGGGCCGGTACGGGAAGGACGCGCACGAGCGGTTCGGCGGCGAGCGGCTCTCCCCGCACGGCGGGGAGGACGGGCCGTACGGGCGGCTCGACCTCCCGGTCGCGGAGGCGGTCGCGCGGGAGGTCGAGATCGGCACCTGGCAGGGCGGCCTGCGCGGCAGGGGAGTGGCCACCATGGTGGAGAAGCACGTCGACTACCTCCGCTTCCGGCGGGCCGGCCTGCACCACCCGCTGCACGTGGGCGCGATCGAGGTCGGCGGCTGCCAGGTGCTCGGGATCGACTGGGACCCGGGCGACCATGCCGTCCGGCACCACGGTGGGCGGGACTGCGGCCAGGTCTTCCCGGTCACCCTCGAAGCCGACGGCGCCGGCGGCACGGTCCTGCGCTGGACCGTCCCGCCCTACGACCTCGACGAGAGCGAGGACGACTGACCGGGAGCCGCCGGCGAGCCCGCCGTCGGGTCCCAGAGCCCGGCGGCCTCGCCGCGCGCCAGGTGGTCGGCGTAGACGGCGGTCTTCCAGGCGATCAGCGAGCGGCACTCCTCCAGCTCCCGGATCCGCTCGTCGACCCGTTGCCGGTGGGCGTCCAGCAGCCGCAGCCGTTCGGCCTCGTTGCCCGGGCCCTGCCGCACCAGGTCGGCGAAGCGGCGGAGGTCGGCGAGCGGCATGCCGGACTCGCGCAGCCTGATGCAGATCTCCAGCCACTGCACGTCGAGCACGGCGTACCGCCGGCGTCCGCCCGCCGTGCGCCGCACCGGGCCGACCAACAGGCCCTCGCGCTCGTAGAAGCGCAGGGCGTGCACGCTGAGCCCGGTGCGCTCGGCCACTTCGCCGATGCTGAGTTCCGTCATGGCGTCAGAGCATAGGAGCGGCGAGGCCCGCGGGGCTTGATCTAGACCGCGCTCCACTTCCTACCGTCGTCTCCATGACCACCACCAACAAGGCCGTCGTCGACCAGCAGCCGACCGGTTCGCCCTTCTCCGCCGCCAGCACCGCCGAGGACGTCCTGGCGGGCCTCGACCTCTCCGGCCGCACCGCCGTCGTGACCGGCGGCTACTCCGGCCTCGGCCTGGAGACCACCCGGGCGCTGACCGGCGCCGGGGCCACCGTGATCGTCCCGGCCCGCCGCCCGGACGTCGCCCGTGCCGCCCTCGCCGGAACCGGCGGCCGGGTCGTCCCCATGGACCTCGCCGACCCCGTGAGCGTCCGTGCCGCCGCCGGGCTGATCCGCGAGGCCACGGACCGCCTCGACCTGCTGCTGGCCGTCGCCGGCGTCATGGCCACCCCCGAGCGGCGCGTGGGGCCGGGCTGGGAGGGGCAGTTCGCCACCAACCACCTGGGGCACTTCCTCCTCGTCTGCGAGCTGTACCCGCTGCTGGCCGCCGCCCCGGACGGCGCGCGCGTCGTCGTCAACAGCTCCGCCGGGCACGCCCTGACCGACATCCGTCGGCACGACCCGCACTTCCGCACCGGCTACGACAAGTGGCTGGCGTACGGCCAGTCCAAGACCGCCAACGCCCTGTTCGCCGTGCACCTCGACGCGCTCGGCAGGGGCGACGGCGTCCGGGCGTTCGCGCTCCACCCCGGGAAGATCATCACCGGGCTCCAGCGGGAGATGACCTGGCGGGAGCAGGTCGAGCGCGGCTGGGTGGACGACCGGGGAAACGTGATCGGCGCGGACTTCAAGTCCCCTTCCCAGGGCGCGGCCACCGGCCTGTGGGCGGCCACCTCCCCACTGCTCGACGGCCGCGGCGGGCTCTACCTGGAGGACTGCGAGGTGGCCCGCGTCAGCGGCCCGGACACCCCGATGGACGACGGTGGCGTCCGCCCGTACGCCCTCGACCCGGACGGGGCGGCCCGCCTCTGGGAACTCTCGCTGGCCGCGACCGGCGCCACCCCGGTGCCGCGCTGACAGGGTCGCGACCGGCGCGTCCAGCGGTGCGGCCGCCGGCCGTCGCCCGCCCGCGTCCGGCGGGGGCGGCAGCGACAAGGAGCGGGAAGTCGGCCCGGCCGACTTCCCGCTCCGCGACGGCCCGGAGGGGGGCCCCCCCCCACCGGCCGGGCGTCCGGCCCCGCCCCACCCCCCCCCCCGCGACGGCCCGGAGGCGTCAGGCGGTCAGCTCGGGGCTCCACGTGACGCCCACGTTCCCGCCCCAGGTGACGATGAGCCGGGTCTGGTGGACGTGGCCCGGGGTGGGGTTGGGACACCGCGCACCGAGTGGCCGAAGCGCCCGTCAGCAGGAGATGTTGCCGCCGCCGGCGTCGGTGCCCAGCACGCCGACGAACTGCTTGTAGAGGTTGATCCGATCGTTGCGCTGGTCCGGGTTCTTGCCGTCGCACTCCAGCGCGCCGTTGATGGTGCGGATGGTCTCGCCGAAGCCCTTGTTGTTGACGACGGCGTCGTGCGCGGTCATCCGCCCGGCGCCGCTCTGGGTGTTCCAGAACCAGAGGGCGGTCTTCCAGGACGTCGCCGGGTTCTTCTCGACCTGGTACGGGTCGTGCAGCAGGTCGATGTGCAGGGCGTCGCCGGCCGCCTTGTAGTTGAAGTTCCAGCTCAGCTGGAGCGGCCCGCGCCCGTAGTACGCGGACTGCCCGGCCGGACAGCCGTACGACTGCGAACTGTCGCAGTAGTGCGGGTAGTTGGCGGTGTTCTGTTCGACGACGTACCGCAGGCCGCCGGTCTCGTGGCTGACGTTGGCCAGGAAGGCGGCCGCTTCGCGCTTGCGGGTGGCGGTGTCGCCGGTGGTGGTGAACCCGGGGAAGGCGCCCAGGGCGTCGGTGAGGCCCTGGTAGCTGTAGAAGGAGTTCCGGTTCGGGAACATCTTGTTGAACTGGGCCTCGCTGACCACGAAGGACCCGGCGGCGGAGGCCGGGGCGGTCTGGCCGGCGACGGCGAGGGTGCTCAGCACGGCGGCGGAGGCCGCCAGGGACAGGGTGCGCGAGAGCTTCATCGATCTCCTCGATTCCGGTGGCGGGACTGGCATTTCGCGTGCGAAGAGCCTTCGTCATCCTCACGGTCGGAAAACGTCAAATATGGCCATCAGAGGTCTAAACCACTCGTACGGGTCGTATCCGGTCCGGTCGCTGGACGCCGCCCGTCGGCGGGGGCCCACCGGGCTGTCGGTCGCACCGGATAGCCTCCTTCCGAGCGGGACGGCACCACCGGGGGAACGGGGAGCAGGGGCGAATGAGCGGGCACACCGACGACACGGGCGACGGGCGCCTGGCCGCCGAGGGCGAGGTCGCCCTCGCCCGGCTGGCGATCGACTCCGGCGACCTGGCCCACGCCGCCGACCACCTCGGCGACGCGATCCTCGCCGACCCCCAGCTGCCCGAACTGCACGAGGCACTGGCCGAGTTGTGCGCGGCGGCGGGCGGACCGGCCGCGGCCCGCGCGCTGTTCCCGCTGGACGGCCAGGTGTATCTCGGCACGGTGGCCTGCCGGGCCCACGTGGAGGCCGCCGCCGGGGACTGGGACACCGCCGTCGGCCTGCTCGCCTCCGCCGTCCAGCACGAGCCGGCCCGCCCCTGGGCGCACGCCGCCTGGCTCGCCCGCGAGGACCTGCCCGGCCTGGTCGACCCGGACGCCGTCGCCCAGGCGGTGGCCCGCGCCACCGGCGCGCTGCCCGACCCGCTCCCGGCCGAACCGGCCGAAGCCGTACGGCCGTTCCACGACTTCGTGCGGGCCGTCCTGGCCCGGCACGAGGACCACGTGCCGCTGCTGGCGATGGTCTCCGGCCTGACCCGCCGGCTCGGCGACACCGACCGCGCCGTCGAACTCGCCGATCGGGCCCACCGGTTGGCCCCCGGCTACCTGACCGCCGTGATGCTCGGCAACGCCCTGCGCTCGGCCGGCCGGCCGGAACGGGCGCTCGCCGTCTGGGAGGCCGAGCTGGCCCGGGTCGCGCCGGACCGCGACGACTCCAGCAGCTACCTCGCCGTCGACGTCGCCGAGCTGTACGGCGCCCTCGGGCGCCCCGCCGAAGGCCTGCCCTGGCTCGACCGGGTGCTCGCCGCCGAGCCCGACCACCCCAAGGCGGGCCCGGCCCGGTACGGGCTGCGCCACGCCCTCGACGGCGACCCGGCCCACCTGCTCGGCCTGGCCGACCACCACCGCTCCCACCCCGAGCACGAGTACGCCCAGGAACTGCTGGAACGGCTGAGCCACCGGGAGCCCTGGCTCGGCCTGGTCTCCGGCGCCACCGAGGCCACCGTCAACGTGCTGCACCAGGTGCTCGCCGCCCCCGACACCGGCCGCGACACCGAGATCGACTGCACGACCTCCACCGTGGAGCCGCCCAGCTCGGTGCTGGCCGTCCGGCTCGCGCTGCCGCGCTCCACCGTCGGCTACCGGGCCGTCGGCGAGCCCGACCCCCGGCTGCCGCTGACCGAACCCACCACCCGGATCTGGGCCTGGGACGGCACCGACCCGCGCCCGGCCGTCGCCCCGCCCGCGCCGCGCAGCGCCGAACTCGTCCGCGCCACCGCCGAGATCTTCTGGCCGACCGTCCCCGCCGCCTACGACCACGCCGTCCGGCTGGCCGGACTGCCACTGGACGACCTGCTCGGCGTCCTGGTCCACCCGCCCGTGCCGCGCGAGGACGAACTCGGCCGCGCCCTGCTCGCCCACCAGCCCGAACTCTGGGTGCGGGCCGTCCAGGTCTTCGCCTGCCTCGGCATCGCCCACCACCGAACCGACCAGCCCTGGGCCGGCTCCGAGCGCCGCCGGGTGCTGCGCGACCTGCTGCTCGGGCCGGAGGACTGGGTGGTCGAGGCGGCCGGCTTCGCGCTGGTCGCGATCGGCTGGACCCAGCCGCAGACCCGGGCCGACGTCGCCGCCCTGCTCCAGCAGCGGCTGCACCACGGCGCCCGGGCCCGCCGCACCCGGGCGGTGACGATCCTCCGCTCGCTGTCCGCGCTGGTGCTCGCCGCGCCCTGGACGTCCGACGAGGACCGCGCGCTCGCCCGGCACCTGATGGAGCAGGAGGACGCCGCCGACGCGGGGGCGGAGGCCGCACCGGAGGCGGCGGACCAGGCCGAGGCGGCGGAGCACCCGGGGACCGGGGAGCACCCGGAGGCGGCGGAGCGGTCGGAGGCCGAGCGGGCCGCCGGGGAGGAGCCCCGCCCCGGCCGCCTGCGCCGCCTCTTCGGCCGGGGCTGAGGCGCCAGATCTGAGGCCAGGTCTGAGGCCAGGTCTGAGGCCGGGGCCGGCCCTAACCCATCCCCGGCAGCGGTTCCTGGTCGACGTCGAACCGCGCGACCCGCTCCGCCGGGTCCCGGCACTCCGGTCCCAGCCGCAGCATCCGCGACTCGGGGTCGTGCAGCGGCCGGTGGCAGCGGCGGCAGGTCACCCGCGGGCGGAGGGTCTGCGCGGTGTCCGTCCCGGGAAGCGGCTCGGGGCCGGACGCGCCGGACGCGCGGGTCGGACCGGTCGCGCCGGGCAGGCCGGTCGAGCCGGGAGGGTTGGTCGGGCTGGTCATGCTGAGACGGTAGCCGCCCACGCCGTCAAGGCCCCTGCCGGTGCGTGAAACGATGGCCCCATGGCGAGCGACCGCAGCAGCGCAGGAGACCCGGCACGCACCCTCGCTCTGCTCTGGGGGCTCACCGCCGAGGAGAAGCCCGGCCGGCGCGGGCCCCGGCAGGCGCGCTCGACCGGTGAGATCGCCACCACCGCGATCGCCCTCGCCGACGCCGAAGGAGCGGACGCCGTCACCATGCGCCGGGTCGCGCAGGAGCTGGGGCTCTCCCCGATGGCGCTCTACACCTACGTGCCCGGCAAGGCCGAGCTGCTCGACCTGATGCTGGACACCGTCTACGCCACGATGCCCCGCAGCACCCCCGCCGACGAGGGCTGGCGCTCCCGGGTCACCGCCGTCGCGGACGACAACCGGGCGCTGCACCGCGCCCACCCGTGGGTCGCCGCCGTCTCCACCAGCCGTCCGCCGCTGGGGCCCGGCCTGATGGCCAAGTACGAGTACGAGCTGCGTGCCTTCGAGGGCACCGGGCTCTCCGACGTCGACCTGGACGCCGCGCTGACCCACCTGCTCGGCTTCGTCCAGACCTGTGCCCGGATGGCCGCCGACGAGCGCGCCGCCCGGCAGGACAGCGCGATGACCGACGCGCAGTGGTGGGCGGCCAACGCCGGGCTGCTCGCCCGGGTCTTCGACCCCGAGCGCTATCCGGTCGCCGCCCGGGTGGGTGCCGCGGCCGGTGCGGCGCACGGCGGCGCGTACAGCCCGGACCACGCCTACGCCTTCGGTCTGGCCCGGGTCCTGGACGGGCTCGACGCCCTCATCGCGGGGCGGTAGCCCGCCCGTCGTACTCCTGGCGGGCCGTCTCGACCTCCGGTACCCGCCGCTCCGACCAGTGCGCCAGCGCCGCGACCAGCTCCGCCGCCTCCCGCCCCAGCGGGGTGAGGCTGTAGTCGACCCGGGGCGGGATCACCGGGTGCGCCTCGCGCAGCACGAAGCCGTCCCGCTCCAGCGTCTGGAGGGTCTGGGCGAGCATCTTCTCGCTGACCCCGGTGACCTTGCGGCGCAGTTCGCTGAACCGGTAGCCGCGCTCGTTCAGCGCACCGAGCACCAGCACGCCCCAGCGGCTGGTGACGTGCTCCAGCACGCCCCGGGACGGGCACATCCGGTCGAAGACGTCGGCGGGGGGCAGCCCGCCGGCCTTCAGCTCGCTTACCTTCATGTCAGTACCCTACTTTGAAGTGCGTACTTTCGAAAGGTTAGTGCCACCCCTAGGGTGAGTTTCGAGGCCAGAACCCCGTAGCAACCCCTGAGGAGCACGCCATGTACGTCGTCACCGGTGCCACCGGCCAGCTCGGCCGTCTCGTCGTCGAGGGCCTGCTGGCCGAGGTCCCCGCGAGCGAGGTGGCCGTCGCCGTCCGCTCCGCCGAGAAGGCCGCCGACCTGGCCGCCCGCGGCGTGACCGTCCGGGTGGTCGACTACGACAAGCCGGAGACCCTGGCAGGCGCCTTCGCCGAGGGCGACCGGGTGCTGCTGATCTCGGGCAGCGAGGTCGGCCGCCGGATCCCGCAGCACCGGGCCGTGGTGGAGGCCGCCAAGGCCGCCGGCGTCGCGCTGCTCGCCTACACCAGCATCCCGGGGGCGGCCACCTTCCGGCTGGCCGACGAGCACAAGGCGACCGAGGAGCTGATCCTCGCCTCCGGCCTGCCGCACGCCTTCCTGCGCAACGGCTGGTACACCGAGAACTACCTGGGCGACGCGGCCGGCGCGGTGGCGCGCGGCGTGGTGCTCGGCAGTGCCGGGCAGGGCCGGGTCGCCACCGCCCCGCGCGCGGACTACGCGGCCGCGGCGGTCGCCGTCCTGGTCGGCGAGGGGCACCGGGGCGAGGTGTACGAGCTGAGCGGCGACGCCGCCTGGAGCCTGCCCGAGCTGGCCGCCGAGCTGGCGAAGGCCTCCGGCCGGCCGGTCGGGCACCGGGACGTCACCCCGGCCGAGCACCTGGACGCGCTGGTCGGCGCGGGCCTGCCGCAGGGCTTCGCCGAGGCCCTGGTGGACGTGGACGCGGGCATCGCGCGCGGCGAGCTGGCCGGCACTCCGGGCGACCTGGCCCGGCTGATCGGCCGTCCGACCGTCCCGCTGGCCGAGTCCGTCCGCGCGGCCCTGAACTCCTGAGGCGCGGCGCTCCGGGCCCGGAGCGGCGGCGCCGTCCGGCCCGCAAGCAATGTCATGACCAAAATCCGGAAACGGAGATGACAGCCTGCCCTCCCGCCCGCTACCGTCGCCTCGACACACGCGCGCGGGAAGGCACTCGGCCATGGCGGGAACAGACCAGCAGGACTACGGCCGGGGCCTCTGGTCCGGCGTCGCCGCCTACGGCATCTGGGGGCTCTTCCCGCTGTTCTGGCCGCTGCTGGAACCGGGTGCCGCCGACGACATCCTGGCCAACCGGATGGTCTGGTCCCTGGTCGCGGTCGTCCTGCTGCTGATCGCCCAGCGGCACTGGGGCTGGATACGCCCGCTGCTGCGCCAGCCCCGCCGGCTCGCCATGCTGGCCGGCGCGGCCGCCGTGATCTCGGTCAACTGGGGCGTCTACATCTGGGCCGTCAACGCCGGGCACGTGGTCGAGACCAGCCTCGGCTACTTCATCAACCCCCTGGTCACCATCGGCTTCGGCGTCCTGGTGCTCAAGGAGCGGCTGCGCACCGCGCAGTGGACGGCGGTGGGCATCGGCGCCGCCGCCGTCGCGGTGCTGGCCGTCGCGTACGGGCAGCTGCCCTGGATCGCGCTCACCCTGGCGCTCTCCTTCGCGACCTACGGCCTGCTGAAGAAGCAGGTCGGGCTGAGCGGGCTGGAGAGCCTGGCCGCCGAGAGCGCCTTCATGTTCCCGTTCGCCCTCGGCTACCTGGTCTACCTGGAGGTCAGCGGGCGCGGCACCTTCGGGCACACGGTGGCCGGCTCGTACGGCTGGGGGCACTCCGGGCTGCTGATGCTCAGCGGGGTGATCACCGCGATCCCGCTGCTGCTCTTCGGCGCGGCCGCCGTCCGGGTGCCGCTGACCGTGCTCGGGCTGCTGCAGTACCTGGCGCCGGTGTTCCAGTTCCTGATCGGCGTCGCGGTGTTCCACGAGTCCATGCCGCCCGCCCGCTGGGCCGGCTTCGGCCTGGTCTGGGCCGCGCTCGCGCTGCTGACCTGGGACGCGCTGCGCCAGGTGCGGGCCGACCGCGCGGTGCGGGCCGCGGCACGGCCGCAGCCCGCACCCGCCGAGGCGGCCGTCACACGCTGATGTCCCGGCTGGTGAAGCGGGACCAGGCCGCCGAGCCGAACACGGCGACGTAGGCGGCCTGGAGGCCGAGGTCCTTCAGCACGCCGTCCCAGTACATCGGCGCCCGCAGCAGGTCCGCGAAGCTCAGCCAGTAGTGGGAGAACAGGAACGGGCTGACGGCGTGCAGCTGCGGGAAGACGTCCAGGATCTGGACGGTGACCACCAGCCCGACGGTGGCGGCCATCGCCGCGATGCCGCTGCCGGTGAGGGTGGAGACGAACAGCCCGATCGCCACCAGCCCGGCCAGCGAGGCCGCGACCACCAGGGCCACCAGCAGCGCGCGCAGCAGCGCGTCGCCGAGGCCGATGGTGTCCCCGGAGAGCAGCGTGACCCGGCCGAGCGGGAAGAGCGCGGCGCCCGCGGCCAGCGCCGTCACCGCGACCGTCGCCGTGGCGGCCGCGCAGAACACCAGCCCGGCGGTGAACTTGGCGGCCAGCAGCCTGGTCCGCCCCGCCGGGGCGACCAGCAGGTAGCGCAGCGTCCCGGCGGCCGCCTCGCCCGCCACCGAGTCCCCGGCGACCACGCCGACCGTCATCGGCAGGAAGACCGGCAGCGCCACCGCGAGCGCGGTGAAGACCAGGAAGAGCCCGTTCTGCGTGGTCTGCGCGATGAAGCTCGGACCGCCGCCGCCCTCGTGCGGACTGTCCGTGTTGAGCTTGACCACCACCCCGATCAGGACCGGCAGTGCCGCCAGGATGCCCAGCAGCACCGTGGTGCGCATCCGGCGGAAGGTCAGGTGCAGCTCGCTGCGGAACAGCGCCAGGAACCCGGCCGCGGTCTGCGGCCGGCGGCCGGTGCCGATCGGCGGCGCCCCGGCCCGCGACAGCGCCTCAGCCCGCGACATCGAAGCCCTCCCCGGTCAGCGCCACGAAGGCGTCCTCCAACGTGCCCCGCTCCAGCCCGAAGCCGTGCACCCGCACCCCGGCCTCGACCAGCGCCGCGCACAGCCTGGGCAGCGCCTCCTCGCCCAGGACGCCCGGCTCGCCGTCCACCCGGTCCTCGCCCGGCACCAGGGCGGTGACCCGGTGGGCCGCCAGCACCTCCGCGGCCCGCGCCACGTCCGGGGTCCGGACCACCAGCCGGCCCTGCGCCCGGGCGGCCAGCTCGGCGACGGTGCCCTGCACCACCAGCCGGCCCCGGGACATCACCGCGGCGTGGGTGCAGACCTGCTCGATCTCGTCCAGCAGGTGCGAGGAGAGGAACACCGTGGTGCCCTCCGCCGCGACCTCCCGGACCAGCGTCCGGATCTCCCGCATGCCCTGCGGGTCCAGCCCGTTGGTCGGCTCGTCCAGCACCAGCAGTTCGCGCGGCTGCAGCAGCGCGGAGGCCAGGCCCAGGCGCTGCTTCATGCCCAGCGAGTACGCGCGGGCCTTCTTGCCCGCCGCGGCGCCCAGGCCGACCCGCTCCAGCGCCGCCTCGACCCGCTGCCGGCGGGTGCGCGGGTCGGCGGTCGGGTCGGCGGCGTCGAAGCGCACCAGATTGTCCCGGCCGGAGAGGAAGCCGTACAGGGCCGGGCCCTCGATCAGCGCGCCCACCCGGGGCAGCACGGTGGCGACGGACTGCGGCATCGGCTCGCCGAGGACGCTGGCCGCGCCCGAGGTGGGGGCGATCAGGCCCATCAGCATCCGGATGGTGGTGGTCTTGCCGGAGCCGTTGGGGCCCAGGAAGCCGAAGACGGAGCCGCGCGGCACGGCCAGGTCCAGGCCGTCCACGGCGAGCTGGCCGCCGCGGAAGCGCTTGGTCAGGCCGCGGGTCCGGATGACGTCGTCGGCGGCCTCACGCGAGGCCGGAGCGGCCGGGGAGGCGGCGGAGACGGGGGAGGAGGCGGGGGAAGCGGATCGGACGGGCGCGGGGGCCGGACGCGGCACCGCGCCCGTACCCCCGGCCGACTCCGTAACGTCCCCCGTTACGGGAGCCTTGGTCATCCGTCAGTTCACCCCGGCGGCGTGCTGGAGGACCGGCAGGGTCACCGCGCCGGCCAGGACCCGGCCGTCGTCGGTGAGCAGGACGTTGAGCACCTTGGTGCTCACCAGGGTGCCGCCGGCGACCGGCTTGCCGAGCGACTTCACCATCGCCTGCGGGTTCAGCGACTGCGCCGCCCCGTTCCCGCGGCCGCCGTGCTTGCCGCCCTTGGCGTCGCCCTTCGGCGCCCCGTCCACCGCGTCGGGCAGCCGAGTGGAGACGACCGTCGTCCAGCCCTCGCCGATCACGTCGACGCCCTCGGGCGCCCCGGTGCCCCGGTGCTCCCGGGCGTCGCCCGGCGCGCCCTTGGCCACGTCCCCGGCCTTCTGCTCCGTCACCTTGGCGCCCTTGGGGGCGGAGAAGTCGAAGGTCTTGTCGGCCGGCTTGGCGAAGGACACCTGGGTGAAGCGGACGTTCAGCACGGTGCTGCCGTCGACGGACTTCACCGCCACCGCCAGCGGCACCCCGTTGTCGGCGGCCACCGCGATCCGGACCTCGGCCAGCGTCGAGCCGGACTGGGTGGGCTTCACGCTCAACTCGTAGGCGTTCTGCCCGGCCACCTTGGCCGTCCCGGCGACGGTCACCGAGGTGGTGCCGGCGCTCCCGGTCAGGAACTGCCTGGCGGCCTCCTGCGGGGTGGTCGGCAGCTCGGACAGCGGCGCCTTGCCGTGCTGCTCGGCGGCGGCCGCCCGCCCGGTCATGTGCACCGCGGAGTTGGACGAGCTGTCCCAGGCCCAGGCCTGGTCGCCGTTGCGGACCAGGGTGTAGCCGGCCATGTTCTCCAGCACGTCCACCCGCTGGCGGTCCGGGCCGTCCACCGCGACCCGCAGCGTCTGGTCCCCGCCGAGCAGGCCGAGCAGCTTGGACTGCGGGTCCGCGGCGGAGCCCCGGCCGTCACCGCCGTGCCCGCCGACCGCCCCGCCGAGGCCGCCGGCCGCGCCGAGCAGCTGGCCGGGCACCCCGAGGTCGGTGCTGATCGACACCGTCCCGGACAGCGTCTGGGCCTCCGACCCGAGCACCTTGGCGACCAGCTGCTCCGACGTCAGCGTCGGCAGGTCGGGCGCGCCGTCGGCGGCCAGCGCCGGGACCAGCCCCACCCCTGCGGCGATCACCGCGACCACCGCCACCGGCACCCCGGCGCGCATCAGGACGCGTCGCCGGGAGCGGTACGGCGCACCGCCGTCCAGATCGTCCCCCGCCGCCTTCTCGTTGGTCATGGCGTCCTCAACTCCTCCGCGAACACGTGTGATTGGCCTTGCCCGTCCATTAGAGGCCGCCGCGGCGCCGCCGTCATCGCCCTGTGGGGCCAGATCGGGTTGACCTTCTTGGGTACGCCGACCCTGAGACGGCCTCAGGGTTGTCTCCACCCGCGGTACCACCGCCTGGCGTAGGGTCGCGCCATGGACGGAACCGCCATGGACGCCAGCACCCCGCCGACCGAGAACGCGATGCGCCGAGCCCTGCGCCGCGCCCGGGACGGCGTCGCCCTCGACACGACCGAGGCCGCCGTGCTGCTCCAGGCCAGAGGCGACGACCTGCTGGACCTCTGTACGAGTGCCGCCAGGGTCCGGGACGCGGGCCTCGAAGCCGCCGGCCGTCCCGGCGTCATCACCTACTCCAAGAGCGTCTTCATCCCGCTCACCCGGCTCTGCCGCGACAAGTGCCACTACTGCACCTTCGTCACCGTCCCCGGCCGGCTGCGCCGGGAGGGCCACGGGATGTACATGTCCCCGGACGAGGTGCTGGACGTGGCCCGCCGGGGCGCCGAACTCGGCTGCAAGGAAGCCCTGATCACGCTCGGCGACAAGCCCGAGGACCGCTGGCCGGAGGCCCGCGAGTGGCTGGACGCGCACGGCTACGACGACACCATCGCCTATGTGCGCGCCATGTCGATCCGCATCCTGGAGGAGACCGGCCTGCTGCCGCACCTCAACCCCGGGGTGCTGAGCTGGACGGACTTCCAGCGGCTCAAGCCCGTCTCCGCCTCCATGGGCATGATGCTGGAGACCACCGCCACCCGGCTGTGGAGCGAGCCCGGCGGCCCGCACCACGGTTCCCCGGACAAGGAGCCGGCCGTCCGGCTGCGGGTGCTGGAGGACGCCGGGCGCAGCTCCGTCCCGTTCACCAGCGGCCTGCTGATCGGCATCGGCGAGACGTACCAGGAGCGCGCCGAGTCGCTGTTCGCGCTGCGCAAGGTCTCCCGCGCCTACCACGGCGTCCAGGAACTGATCCTGCAGAACTTCCGGGCCAAGCCGGACACCGCGATGCGCGGCATGCCGGACGCCGAACTGGACGAACTGGTGGCCACGGTGGCGGTGGCCCGGCACCTGATGGGCCCGGCCGCCTGCCTCCAGGCCCCGCCCAACCTGGTGGACGGCGAGTACGAGCGGCTGATCGCGGCCGGCATCGACGACTGGGGCGGGGTCTCCCCGCTCACCCCGGACCACGTCAACCCCGAGCGCCCCTGGCCGCAGATCGAGCGGCTGGCCGAGCGCTCGGCGGCGGCCGGCTTCGAACTGCGCGAGCGCCTCGCCGTCTACCCCGAGTACGTGCGCCGCGGCGAACCCTGGCTGGACCCGCGGGTGCTGCCGCACGTCCGCGCCCTGGCCGACCCGGCCACCGGCCTGGCCGACCCGGACGCGGTGGTCCGCGGCCTGCCCTGGCAGGAGCCCGAGGACCTGCCGGTGTCGTACGGCCGCACCGACCTGCACGCCACCATCGACACCGAGGGCCGCACCGGCGACCGCCGGGCCGACTTCGAGGACGTGTACGGCGACTGGGAGGTGCTGCGCGAGCAGGTGCTCGCGAAGGGCGCGCCCGAGCGCCTCGCCGGAGACCTGCGGGAGGCCCTCGCGGTGGCCGCCGACGACCCGACCGGACTGACCGACGACCAGGCGCTGGCCCTGTTCCACGCGGACGGTCCGGCCCTGGACGCGCTCTGCCGGATCGCCGACGACGTCCGCCGCGACACGGTCGGGGAGGACGTCACCTACTGCGTCACCCGGAACATCAACTTCACCAACGTCTGCTACACCGGCTGCCGCTTCTGCGCCTTCGCCCAGCGCCGCACCGACGCGGACGCCTACACCCTCTCGCTGGAGCAGGTCGCCGACCGGGCCGCGCAGGCCTGGGAGGTGGGCGCCACCGAGGTCTGCATGCAGGGCGGCATCCACCCGGACCTGCCCGGCACCGCCTACTTCGACATCGCCCGCGCGGTGAAGGAGCGGGTGCCCGGCATCCACGTGCACGCCTTCTCGCCCATGGAGGTCGTCAACGGCGCGACCCGCACCGGGCTGTCGATCCGGGACTGGCTGCAGCGGGCCAAGGAGTCGGGCCTGGACAGCATCCCCGGCACCGCCGCCGAGATCCTGGACGACGAGGTCCGCTGGGTGCTCACCAAGGGCAAGCTGCCGGCCGCCACCTGGGTCGAGGTGGTCACCACCGCGCACGAACTGGGCCTGCGCTCCTCGTCCACGATGATGTACGGGCACGTGGACACCCCGAAGCACTGGCTCGGCCACCTGCGGCTGCTCGCCGGGATCCAGCAACGGACGGGCGGCTTCACCGAGTTCGTGACCCTGCCGTTCATCCACACCAACGCGCCCGTCTACCTGGCCGGCATCGCCCGGCCCGGCCCGAGCGCCCGGGACAACCGCGCGGTGGTCGCGATGGCCCGGCTGCTGCTGCACCCGCACATCCCCAACATCCAGACCAGCTGGGTCAAGCTGGGCGCCGAGGGCGCGGCCGAGATGCTCCGCTCGGGCGCCAACGACCTCGGCGGCACGCTGATGGAGGAGACCATCTCGCGGATGGCCGGCTCGGCGTACGGCAGCTACAAGTCGGTGCGCGACCTCCAGGCGATCGCCGAGGCCGCGGGCCGCCCGCACCGCCAGCGCACCACCACCTACGGCGAGGTGCCGGCCGAGCGGCGGGCCGCGGCGCTGGCCTCGGACGGGCACCTGCCGGAGCTGCTGCCGGTGCTGGACTGAGACCCGTGCCGTCCCGGCCGCCGCCCGCACGGCGGCCGGGACGGGGGCGCCGAACTCCCGGGGAGGGGCCGATTCGATCGGCTCTTCGAATACAGTGCCAGGGCGCGCTCCCGGCCGAGCGACGCGCGGACCCCACACCCGAGGAAAGGCGCCCCGTCGTGATGCCACTGTGGTCACGCGCCCAGCAGCAGGACTACCGCAGCCGGGTGCGGGGCTGTCTGCTCGGCGGTGCCGTCGGGGACGCGCTCGGCGCCGGCGTCGAGTTCGAGTCGCTGGAGAAGATCCGGGCCCAGCACGGCCCGCAGGGCGTCACCGGCTACGTCCCCGCGTACGGGCGCACCGGCGCCGTCACCGACGACACCCAGCTCAGCCTCTTCACCGTCGACGGGCTGATCCGCGCCCACATCCGGCGCGACACCGGCAGCTGGCACCCGCCCACCGACCTCCACCTGGCCTACCTGCGCTGGGCCGCCACCCAGCGCGACTGGGGCCCCGACGAGCGCCGCCCCGACCTCGGCTGGCTCGGCCGCGAGGAGTGGCTCTACGCCCAGCGCGCCCCCGGACAGGGCTGCCTGTCGGGCCTCAGCGGGGCCCACGCCGAGCGGCTCGGCACCCTGGAGGTCCCCAAGAACCCGCACTCCAAGGCCTGCGGCACGGTGGTGCGGGCGGCGCCCTTCGGGCTGCTCACCACCTGGGAGCCGGGCCTGGTGTTCCAACTCGCGGTGGAGTGCTCGGTGCTCACCCACGGCCACCCCACCGGATACCTCGCGGCGGGCGCGTTCGCGGTGATCGTCCAGTCCGTCGCCCGCGGCGGCACCCTGGAGGAGGGCGTCCACCTGGCGCTCGCCCTGCTCTCCGAGCGGCCGGCGCACGAGGAGACCACCGCCGCGCTGCGGGCCGCCCTGGACGCGGTGCGGGCCGGCGAGCCGTCCGCCGACCGGGTCGAGGCGCTGGGGGAGGGCTGGGTGGCCGAGGAGGCGCTGGCGATCGGCGTCTACTGCGCCCTGGTCGCCCACGACGTGCGCTCGGGCCTGCTGCTCGCGGTCAACCACTCCGGGGACAGCGACTCCACCGGCGCGATCTGCGGCAACCTGCTCGGGGCGCTGCACGGAGACACCGCGCTGCCGCCGGGCCTGCTGGCCGGGCTGGAAGGGCGCGGGGCGATCCTCGAACTCGCCGACGACTTCGTGCTGGAGCTGGTGCACGGCACCGAACTGCACGACCGGCGGACCCCGGATGGCGCCAACTGGGCCACCCGCTACCCGGTGACGGGCTGAGCGACCCGGGACCCCGGAACGGGAGTTGCCCGTAGCGCGGGCCGCCGCCGGGGGGCGACGGCCGCCGCTACGGGCAACTGGTCCGAGTGCGGAACCGGGCGGGAGGGTCAGTCCGGGAGGCCGCCGAAGGCGCCGTCCCCCACCGCCGAGGCGAAGGCGTTCCAGGCATCGGCCGAGAAGCGCAGCTGGGGCCCCCGGGGGTCCTTGGAGTCCCGGACGGCCACCTCCCCCGCGCCTGGGACGGCGATCTCCACGCAGGCGCCTTGGCCCCCGCTGTGACTGCTCTTGCGCCAACGGGTTCCGTACTCGGACGGGGTGATCATTCGTGGAATTCCTTCTCGATGTCGGCTATCAGCGACCGGCTCTCCGCGACACCGAGTGCGGCCGCTCTCAGGTAGTCGTATAGACCGGTATAGCGGCGCACGTCCGCCTCCTTCTCCAGGTAGAGATCGCTCGTCACACCTTCGAAGTAGACAACTGTGGAATCGGCTGACTCCGGGAACTCCAGCAGCGAGAATGTCCCGGTCATGCCGGGATGGGCGCCGTGCGAGAACGGGATCACCTGGATCGTGATGTTCGCGCGCTGGCTGAGCTCCAGCATCTGCTGCAGCTGCTGGGCCATCACGGCCTTGCTGCCGACCTCGCGGCGCAGCACCGCCTCGTCTATGACGGTCCACAGGCTGCCCAGCTGGTTCTCGCCGTGGATGCGCTCCTGGCGCTTCATCCGGACCTGCACCCGGCGCTGCACGGCGACCGCGTCGGTGTCCGGCTGGGTGCCCTCGACCACGGCCTGGGCGTAGTGCTCGGTCTGCAGCAGGCCGGGGACGAAGGAGGACTCGTACGCGCGGATCGAGGAGGCCTCGGCCTCCAGTCCGATGTAGACGCTGTACGGGGTCGGCATGTCGTTGAAGTCGTGCCACCATCCGCGCTGGCGCGACTCCTTGGCCATCTCCATCAGGCTGGCGCGCAGCTGGTCGTCGGGCACGTTGTAGACGTCGCAGAGGTCGCGCACATCGCGCTGGCTGATGCTGCGGCGGCCGTTCTCCAGCCGGCTGATCTTCGACTGGGAGACCATCAGCCGGCCGGCGACCTCCTCGGCCGTCATGCCCAGGCCCTCGCGGAGCTTGCGCAGCTCCGAACCGAGGCGCCGGCGGCGCACGGTGGGATTGACGTTGGCGGACACTTCGACCTCCGGCCGGACCTCTGGTGCTCGTTGGAGCGGCAGCCCTCGGAACACTTCGGACATTGGGACCAACCCCCCTGACTTGGAGCAGCATGTCACCTTGGGCCAGGTCGGCGCCGGGGAATCACAGCAGCGCGGTAGCACAGATCATCGGAAAAGCACTTCCGCGAGACAGCGAAAGCCCCCAGGTGGTAATGCGGCTCGGACGACTCGGACAGGTACTGCGGAGGCCGCCCCCGGACCGGCCCGCACCTGCCCCGGCACGTGCGGGGGCGGGCGGTTGCCGGGCGTCCGGGGACGGCGAAGGGGCGGTCGCCGGGCGACTCGCGTCGCGGGGCGACCGCCCCTCGGTGCTGTTGGTGGTGCCGGTTGTGCCGGTGGCACCGGTGGTGCGTCGGGGCGCTCAGCGCCTTCGGGTGGTGCGAGGGGGACGGCGTGCGCCGCCGGGTGCGCGGCCGGTGGTGTCGGGCGCCGTGATGGCTGCCCGCCGGGCCGTGCGGACCGCTGCGGCCGTCGAAGCCCTCCAGGACTCCCCGGCCCTCGTGCCCTCCCCGGTTCTGGTGCCCTCCCGGGGTCTGGTGCCCTCCCGGGTCAGCGGACGCCGACCCGGGAGGCGGGGACCCGCCCGCCCGAACCCCGGCCCGCCGTACGGGCGCCGGGGCGGCCGGCAGCGGCCCCGGAAGCCTGGGAAGAACGGTTCTGCTGCGCCGGCAGGCCGTTCTGCACGTCCATCACGGCGTGCGCGACCATCCCGCCCAGCGGGTCGTACCGGATCAGGTCGCGCAACCGCGACCGTGAGGACCGGCCCTCGTTGCCCGGGTACAGGTGCTTGCCCAGCCCGACCGAGTGGGCGAGCGCGGCGAGCGCGGCCGTCCGCGGATCCGGCGGAACACCGGTGCGGATCGCGGTGTCCAGCCGCTGCTTGATCGCGGCGTTGGTGCAGTCGTCGGACGCCTGGTACCGGGTCGTCGGCAGCACCCCGCACACCTGGCCCGGCACGGCCGTGACCATGCCGCAGCGCTCCAGGTGCGCCAGATAGGTCTGCCGCAGCCCCAGCCGGGGCCCGCCGATCCAGTGCGCCGCGCGGACCGGACTGCCGCGTCGGCGCAGCAGTTCCAGTGCGTGGTCAAGGGTCGGGTCGCCGGTCGGTCGTGCGAGCACGACGGCGATCCGGTCTCCCTCCGGTACGATCCGTCCGGCCAGGGACAGCTCGACGAGCTGCGCCCCGGCGAGTCCGAGGTCGAGGGTCTGCGGCTGCGCCGTGGTACCCGTGGTCGGGTCCAAAGCGAGCAGCAAGAGTTCCTCGGGAACAGTTCTGCGGCTCTTGCCCATCCAAGCCTCCCCGCGTGGATGAGAGACAGGGTGACGCCTCTCACACGGGCTTGTCGAGTACGCCTCCGAATCGTGACCTTGCGGTGAAGGTGCGGAACCGGCGGCGGCGGGCCTTGCGTCTGATCGGTGAACAGGCCGCGGCGCGACCGGGTGGCGACAATAAGCGCCGGTCGGGCGGGGTGTGTGCGGCCGGAACGGTCGCCGGTGGCGGAGACTGTACAGGTACACGGGGCGGGGCGTCGGCTTCCCGAAATCGGGTTCGCCGGTGCCCCGCCGGGCGTTGAGGAGGCTGGGATACGTGGGCGAGTCCCCCGACAGGGTGCTGAGGGACGGCGACGAGCGGCAGCGCGACCGCGAGCGCGAACGGACCGGTACGGCGGCCGACGCCGCCGGGCCGGCCGAGGGCGGCTCCGGTACGGCTGCTGACGGGCCGTCGGCAACGGCCGCCGCCGAGGCGACCGCCGAGACCTCCTCCGACACCTCCTCGGACAGCCCCGCGGAGGCCTCCGGTGAGGCGGCCCCGAAGGCGCCCGTCGACGCTCCGGAGGCGGCGCCCAAGGGCGGTTCGACCGTACAGCTCCGCGTCCGGGATGTGGACAGCCGGACGACGATGCTGCGGCTGCCGGTGGACAACAGCACCACCGCGCTGCGGCTGCCCGATGAGCTGGTGAAGGCTGCCGGCAAGGGGAGTTCCGAAGGTGGGGAGGGGGAGAAGGCGACTTCGCCGGAAACCGCGGAGGAGGCCGAGCCCGCCGGGCGTCCGGTCGCCGCCGACCCGCGTCTCGCCATGCGGACGGGTGCCACGGCGGCCGGGAAGGCCGGGCGGAAGGCGGCCGAGCCGTCCGGGGAGACCGGCTCCGAGGGCGGTTCCGAGGGCGGCCCGGGGTCCTCGGCCGCACCGGCCGGGACGGCGGACGAGGCGGAGAAGGCGGCCGACGAAGCAGCCGACGAAGCGGCCGACAACGCCGACAACGCTTGTAACACGGACAACGCCCGTAAGGCCGACGGCACCGACGAGGCCGACGGCGCGGAGCGGACCGGGAAGGCCGAGCAGACCGGCCCGGCCGAGCAGACCGGGAAGGCCGGGGACGCCGGAACCGAGGACGACCCGGAGGACACCGGGGACGCCGAGGACGCCGACGCCGACGCCGAGGACGCTCCCGCCATCGGCTCCGTGACCCTCGCGCTGACCAGGACCGGGCAGCCCGGTCAGCGGCCGGACCGGGCCGAGAAGCCGGAGAAGCCCGCGCCGCCGCGCGCCTCCGCCGCGGGCACCGCCGCCCCGGCCGGCACCGTGCCGGAGCCGAAGCCCGAGCCGCGTCCGGAGCCCGGGCCCGTTCCCGAGCCGGAGCCGACCCCCGGCCCGACGCCGCTGCCGAAGCCGGCCCCCGTGCCCGCGCCCGTGCCGGCCCCGAAGCCGCTGCCCGAGCCCGAGCCGCTGCCCGCACCGGAGCCGCTGCCGTCGCCGGAGAACACCGCCGAGGCGATGGAGGTCCTGGCCTCCCTCAACGCCCGCCCGGTCTCACCGCTGCGGCGCGCTCTCAAGCGGGTGACCATCTGGACGGTCTTCCTCGCCGTGGTGCTCGGCGCGCTCGCGGTGGCCCAGCTGCTGCGCCCGCTGCCGGACCCCAGGCTGAGGTCGACCGCCGCCGGCAGCTACAGCTTCTCCGGTGACGCGCTCGACCTGGCCTGGCCGGCCAAGGGCCAGTCCGCCGCCGAGGTGGTCGGCGTCGGCAGCCTCGGCAGTTCGGGTCCGGAGACGCCGGCCTCGATCGCCAGCGTCACCAAGGTGATGAACGCCTACCTGATCCTGCAGAAGTTCCCCCTGAAGAAGGGGGAGGCCGGCCCGAAGATCACCGTCGACAAGCAGGCCGCGCAGGAGTCCGGCAACGTCGACGAGTCCAAGGTGACGCTCGTCGAGGGCCAGGTGCTCACCGAGTACCAGGCCCTGGAGCTGCTGATGCTGCCCTCGGCCAACAACGTGGCCCGGCTGCTCGCCCGCTACCACTCCGGCTCCGAGGCCGAGTTCGTCAAGCTGATGAACGACACCGCGACCAAGCTGGGCATGACCAACAGCATCTACGCCGACCCGGCGGGCTACAACCCGGACACCAAGTCCACCGCCAAGGACCAGCTGAAGCTGGCCGAGCAGGTCATGCAGGACGAGATCTTCCGGCAGATCGTCTCCACCCCGGAGACCAACTTCAACAACGCGAAGGTCCCCAACACCAACAACCTGATCAACCCGAAGACCGGCGTCATCGGCGTCAAGACGGGTTCCAGCACCCCGGCCGGCGGCTGCCTGATGTGGGCCGCCTACAAGGAGGTCGGCGGCGTGAGGCGGCTGATCCTCGGTGTCACGCTGGGCCAGCAGGCCACCTCGCCCAACCCGGGCGACGGCATCCTGCCGACCGTGCTGAAGGTCAGCGGCAAGCAGATCCAGGCCGCGCAGAACGGCGTGACCGGCCAGACCGTGGTGAAGAAGGGCGACGTCGTCGGCTCGGTGGAGGACGGGCTCGGCGGCAAGGTCGCGGTCGTCGCGACCAAGGACCTGGTGGTGGCGGGCTTCCCCGGCATCACCGGCACGGTCACCCTGGACACCTCGAAGATCGACCACAGGGAGACGGCCGGCAAGGAGGTCGGCGTGCTGCGGGTGGGCGCGGGCGACGACAAGGCGGAGGTCCCGGTGGCCCTCCAGTCCGACCTGAACCCGCCGTCCATCCAGTCCCGGCTGCTGCGCACGCTCTGAGCCGTCGAGCCGTCGAGCCGTCGAGCCGTCGAGCCGTCGAGCCGTCGAGCCGTCGAGCCGTCGAGCCGTCGAGCCGCTGGGCCGTCGAGCCGCTGGGCCGTCGAGCCGCTGAGCCGCTGAGCCGCTGAGGCATCGAAAGAAGAAGGGGAGCCGGTCCGCACCGGCTCCCCTTCCTCCTTCTCCGCCGGAGGCTAGGCGTCCCGGTCGAGCAGCGCGAGCGTGAGACCGCCGAGCGGCGTCACCCGGTCCGGGTCGCCGTACTGGGCGCGGAGCACCTGCGCCTGGTCCGCGGGCATCGCGCCCAGCGGGTCCTGGGTGTCGCCGAGGACCAGCAACCAGATCCGGGACACCCCGCCCAGGCAGTCCGCCGGCTGCGGGCAGGGCATCGGCGAGAGCTCCCCGGCGTCGTCGGCGCTCTGCGCGACGAAGACCGGATAGGGGCGCACGTCCGAGGGCAGGTAGTAGTCGACGCCGGGCCAGGCCAGCGCCCAGGACTGGTCGCCCAGCGGGGCCGCCATCCCGTCCCCGGAGCGGTAGCCGGCCGAGATCTCCCGGGCCGCCGCCTTGAACGGCTCCTCCGAGCCGTTGTGCGAGCCCACGTACCGCACCTCGGGCTGCTGCGGCAGCGACGCCACGGCCGGTGCCGCGAGCAGCCCGACCGTCAGCAGCCCGGCCGCCGAGACGACCCCCCGGGGGGCCCGGCCGCGTCGCCGGGCCAGGGCCGCCACCGCGCCGTACAGCGCCCCGGCGCCGCCGCCGGCCAGCACCGCCCAGGCGGGCACCGTGAACAGCAGGTACCGCCCGAGGAAGTACGAGGTGTCGGTCAGGCGGGACACCAGCCAGACGCCCACCACCGGCAGTTCCGCGAGCAGCAGCGCCTGCCAGGCCCGGATCCGCCGGCCGGGCAGCGCCAGTGCCAGCAGCGCCAGCGGGACGAAGGCGTAGAACACGACGTCCGAGCCGAACAGGCGCTCCCCGAAGTAGGCGAGGCCGCGCAGGGAGGGGGTCGGTATCCAGCCCAGCTGCCGGTCCGACTGCCGGCTGCCCAGCAGCACCACCGGCAGCACCGGCAGCGCCGCCACGGCGACCGCTAGCGGGTAGTGCCACAGCAGCCGCCGGTCCGTCTCCGGGCGGGTGCGCCACAGGTGCAGCGCCAGGAGCGCCACCTGCCCGGCGACCGTGCTGAAGGACACCAGGTGCCCGGCGCCGGCCAGCGCCATGGCCACGCAGTACGGCGCCCAGCGCCGCCAGGTCGGCCGCTCCAGCGCCCGCAGCAGGAAGTACGAGGCCGCCGCGATCGCGCAGGTCACCAGCGCGTAGGAGCGCGCCTCCTGGGCGTAGCGGGAGATCTCCGAGGGGACGGTGAACAGCAGCCCGGCCCCGACCGCCGCCACCCTGCCGCCGAACAGCCGCTCGGCGGTGAGCGCCACGAACGCCGCCGCCCCGGCCATCGCCAGCACGGAGGGTATTCGCAGCGAGACCGTCGAGTCGCCGAACACCGCCGTCCAGCCGTGCATCAACAGGTAGTACGCGCCGTTGCTGGCGTCGACGTGCTGGAGCAGCCGCAGAAGGTCCCCCAGGGAGCGGGTGGCCACCGTCCAGGTCGCCATCTCGTCCCGCCACAGGTCCGGCGTCCCCAGCCGGTACCCGCCCACCGCCAGCATGACCACCGAGGGCCACACCCACACCTGCCCCAACAGCCGGCCCACCGGGTGCACAGCAGGTTTCATCAGGTCCTTCGTCTCCTTAGCGAGGCGTTCCGGGGCGGATCCCACCCTGCCCGGCAGGCTACTTGAACCGCCCTGACACCCCGTCGGCCGCCCGCACCCCGCCCGCACCCCCTCCGTCACCCCGTGCCCCACCCCTGATCCGGTACGCTGTGAGCGGCCTGGTAGCACCCGGGCCGCGCCTCAGTAGCTCAGGGGATAGAGCACGGCTCTCCTAAAGCCGGTGTCGCAGGTTCGAATCCTGCCTGGGGCACAACGAACACGCAGGTCACAGGCCCTCCGCCCACTCCGGGCGGGGGGCCTGCGGCGTTCCCGGGCCCGGCGCCGCCCGCCGTCGACCGCCGGGTGCGACCGGCGGCGGGCGGACCGGTCGGCGTCAGGGGCGGCGTACCTCTCCGGGAGGAGACGGCGGGGGCCGCCGTGCGCCCGCGGGTTGATCATGAAACAGACCTCGTGCCGACGGGGCGCGGCCGCCGCGCTCCTAGGCTCGTAGAGACCCCTGCCGGAGCACCGTTCCCGGTCAGGGCGGACGAGCCGGGGAACCATGACGACCTACCGATACACCGTGGCCGAGCTGCGCGGCCAGCTGCGCCAACTGCTCCTGAGCGGCGCCGCGATCGCCCTGGGGGTGGCCTTCCTGATCGCCTCCGTCAGCGGCAGCGGGGCGCTGGTGGACTCCTACAGCCAGACCGCGGCCGCCGAGGTCGGCCCCGGAGACATCCAGGTGACCAGGAAGGCCGCGGCCGGCGGGCTGGACGCGGCCGCCGCCGAGCAGGTGCGGCAGACCCCCGGGGTGGCCGCGGTGGCCCCGCGGCTGACCGGCAGGAGCGCCGTGCTGGCCGCCGACGGGCGGCCGCTCGACCGGACCGCCGCGGTCAGCGCCGTCGCCGAGGACCCGGCGCTGCGATGGCAGCTGCTCAAGGACGGCCGCTGGCCCGCCGGCCCCGGCGAGGTGCTGCTCGACACCGGGACCGCGCACCGGCTGGACTCCGCCGTGGGCGCCGAGGTCCACCTGACCCGGGCCGACGGCACCGCCGCCACCGCCCGGCTGGTCGGCACCCTGGACGAGCGGGGCGCCCCGAGCCTCGCCGGAGCCCCGATCATCGGCGTCCCGGCGAGCGCGGTCGCCGGCTACGCGACCGGCGTCACCACCGACCGACTCGACGTCAGGGCCACCCCCGGCGCCTCCCGGACCGGGACCGTCGACGCCCTGCGCGCCGCCCTCGGCGCCGACGCCCAGGTGCACACCCGCGCGGCCTCGGTCACCGAGGCGACCCGGCAGAGCAACACCCTGTACGGCGTGGTGCTGGTCGCCGCGCTCTCCTTCGTCCTGATCGCGCTCGCGGTGGCGCGGATGGTGGTCGGCAACACCTTCACGGTGGTGCTCGCCCAGCGGACCCGCCAGCTCGCCCTGCTGCGCTGCGTGGGCGCCGACCGGCAGCAGCTGCGCCGGCTGATCCGCCGCCAGGGACTGCTGCTCGGGGCGGGCGCCTCGGCGGCGGGCGTGCTGCTGGGGGTCGCCCTCGGCGCGCTCGGCACGGCCGTGGTCGGCGGGCTCGACCTCGGACCGGTGCACCTGTCGCTGATGCCCTCCCCGCTGACCTGCCTGCTGGCCGGACTGTTCGGCGTGCTGCTGACCCTGCTGGCCGTACGCGGCCCGGCGAAGGCCGCCGCAGCCGTGCCGCCGATCGCCGCCCTCGGCGGCACCCCCGCGCCGGCCGTCGGGGCGGCCAGGGCGCGGGCCGCGGTGTGGACCTCCGGGCTGCTGCTCGCGGGCACGGCGCTGCTGGTGGCCGGGGCGCTGACCCCGCCGCCGCTGTCGCTGCTCGCCGTCACCGTCGGTGCCATCGCCAACTTCTTCGGGGTGCTGCGGCTGTCCCACCGGGTGCTGCCCGCGGTCGTCGCCGTACTGGGCCGCCCCGCCCGCAGGCTCGGCGGGACGGCCGGCCGGCTCGCCACCCAGCAACTGCGGCTCAACCCCGGCCGCACCGGGGCCACCGGCTCGGCGCTGCTGCTCGGCGTGACCGTGATGGTCGGCGCGGTCACCGCGCTCGACATCACCTCGCAGTCGCTGGTGCCCGTGATGTCCGCGCGCCAGCCCGGCGTCTTCTCGGCGGCCGCCACCGGCGGCGGCGCCCTGCCCACCGGGGCACTCGGTGCCCTCGGCGCCGACCACGGGCTGACCGTCACCCCGGTCCGCTCGGCCACCGTCGACCTCGACGGCCGGCCCACCGTGGTCGCCGCCGTCGATCCCACCCGGCTCAACTCCTCGACGGACGACGTGGACCGGGCCCGCGCACTCACCGAGGGCACCGCACTGAGCGGACTCGGCGAGACCGGGGTGCGGCGGGCCGGCGGCGTCGAGCTGAGGCTCCAACCCGGCCGCAGCAGCCTGCCGTTCACCCTGCAGAGCGGCGCCACCCTGCTGGTGACGCCCACCACCCTGGACCGCCTCGCCCCCGGCGCGCCCGTCACCACGGCCTGGATCTCCCCGGCCGCCGGCGACGACCGGCCGACCGCCCGCCGGGCCCTGGACCGCGCCCTCGCCGACCACCCGCAGGTGACCGTCGCCGACACGGCCGCCCAGGCGGACACCCTGCGCTCGCTGCTGGACCGGCTGAAGACCGTCAGCATGGCCCTGCTGTCCTTCTCCGTCGCCATCGCCGGCCTGGGCGTCGCGGCCACCCTGATGCTCAGCATCAGCGAACGCTCCCGCGAGATCGGCATGCTGCGCGCGATCGGGATGTCGCGCGAGCAACTGCGCCGGATGCTCACCCTGGAGGCGCTGCTGCTCTCCCTGGCCGGCGCGCTGGTCGGCACCGGCCTGGGCGTCGCCTACGGCTGGGCGGCCGCCCGCTCGATCACCTCGACGCTGGGAACGGTCGGCACCCCGCCGGTCCTGCCGGTGCTGGCCGCCCTGACCCTGACCGTCCTGGTCGGCCTGGCCGCCGCGGTGCTGCCGGCCCGCCGGGTCGGACGGATGACCGCGGTGGCGGCGATGCGCGCCTCCTGACCGGGCCGGCCAGCCGGTGCACCGGAGCCGACCGCGCCCCGTGCCCTGACGCTCCCGGCGGGTGTGGCCGCCGAGGTGGGTCAGGCCAGGGTGAAGCGGGCTCGGGGGGCCTGCGGGCGGGCGGTGGCGAGGGCGAGGTCGGCGAGGAGGGACTCGGTTTCGCGGGTGCGGCGCAGGACGTCCGGGTCGAGGTCGACGACGACGAGTTCGCGCCGGTCCTCGCTCGCTTCGGCGATCAGCCGGCCGTCCGGGCCCCAGACCGCGCTGCCGCCGCAGGTGTGCCAGCCGCCGGTGCGGCCGATGTGGTTGGCGAGCACTGTGTAGAGGGTGTTGTCGAGCGCGCGGGCCGGGAACCAGGTGCGGGACTCGTGGTGGCCGTGTCCCATGCTGAACAGCGCGCCGACCAGGTAGGCGTGGCAGCCGTCGAGCGCGGCGGCCCGGGCGTGCTCGGGGAAGCCGGAGTCGTAGCAGACGCCGAGCCCGAGCCGCCAGCCGTCCAGCTCCAGGGTGCAGCCGGCCGTCCCGGGGCGGTAGTGCTCGCGTTCGGTCATGAACAGGTGCTGCTTGTCGTAGCGGGTGACGAACTCGCCGTCCGGGCCCAGGACGAGGGCGGAGACGCGCAGGTCGGCGCCGTCCCGTACGGCGGCGCCGACGATGGCGGCGGTGCCGGTCTCGCGGCAGGCCTCGGCGATCGGCGTGAGGCGCGGATCGCCGGGCTGGACGGCGTACTTGACGGGGTCGGCGCTGATCAGCTCGGGCTCGTACCCGGAGAGGACCTTCTCCGCGAACAGCACCAGCCGGGCGCCGGCCCGGGCGGCCTCGCGGATCAGTTCGGCGGCCTGGGCGACGTTGGCGGGTATGTCACCGGCCACGGCCTGGGCCTGGACGGTGGCGATCCGCAGCGGGCGCTCGGGGTAACCGGCGGGCGCGGCGGGGGAGATGGGGGCGGTGGTGTCGGGCATGGCCGTCACGCTAGCGTGGTGGCCGGTGGTGGCCGGTGGTGGCCGGTGGTGGCCGGTGGTGGCCGGTGGTGGCCGGGAGCGGGCCGTGGGGTGACGAGGCCTCAGCGGACGGTCTCGTCGGCCCGGCCGGACGGGTCGCCCGGGACCTCCTCCGGCGGGCCGTGCGGCCCGTCCTCGTCCAGCGGGGCGGCCGTGCGCGAGGAGCGCCCGCCCGACACGACGACCCGCTGGACCCGGTCCCTGGTGCGCCAGTTGACCCGCCGTACATCCCGGGCCAGGGCGCCGGGGCGCCAGACCTGGATCACGGCGGTCACGGTGCCCAGCACGATGCCGGCGGCCAGCCAGCCGGCCAGGACGTCGCTGGGCCAGTGCACCCCGAGCGCGATCCGGGTCCAGCCGATGGTCAGCACCGTGGCCGCCGCCACCAGGCAGGCGGCGGTGCGGCCGCGCCGGCGGACCCGGTACCAGAGCAGGCCGACCAGGACGGCGCAGGTGATCGCCGAGGCCATGGCGTGTCCGGAGGGGAAGGCCGGGCCGTCGGCGTGCGAGACCGGATCGGTGAAGGAGGGGCGGCTGCGGCCGAAGGCCAGCTTCAGCGCCCACTGGGCGCCCCAGCCGACCAGGGCCTGGGCGGCCACCCAGCCGGCCAGCACCCGTGCGCCGATCAACCAGAGCCACCCGGCGGCGATTCCGAGCAGCGTCCGCATCGTGACGGTGCCGCCGATGTCCGAGAGCGTCTGCACGGAGGCGGTCCACACCCGGTGTTCCCGGGCGTAGGTGTGCAGTTCGCCGATCCACTCCTGGTCGAAGCGGACCAGCGGGTGCCACTGGCCGGTCACCGGAGCGGCCAGCAGGCCGAACAGCGCGGCACAGCCCAGTGCGAGCGCGGTGTCCCGAAGGAGACTGCGGTTGCGCGCAGTGAGGCGGTTCGTGCTGTTGGTCAGGTGCATGACTGACACCTTCCCAGTGTCCCGTGCCGGGCAAGAGCCGGAGTGATAGCGATTCGGCATCGTTTGTGAGGAGGACCTGCGTGTGCCGGGGTGCGTGCGGCGGCGGAAAGCGGGGAACGCGGGGAACGCCGGCGGCCGTTCGCGGGTTCAACGGGTGGGCGGCGGCAGCGTGTGGGTCGAGTGAAGACATCGCTCCCGGAGCGGCCGGCCGATGGCACGGGACGCGCCCGACCGATCACTCAGCGTTCGAGGCCGGGGTGAAAACCGGCAGGATACTGCATCGCCGGGAAGAATCTGAGTGACTTGGGAATGTTGTCCGGATTCTGTTCGTTGGATCGTTACGTGTGTGCCTCCAGGGGCCCGCACTTCTTGCCCTCACGAGGCAGGCAGGCAGACCTCGGCAATACCAGCAAAGGGAGCAAGCATGGCCACCCGTGCCGTCGTTCGCGACAGGGCCGACCGGAGTCGCGCGGCCCGCCCGACCAACCTTGAGGCCGACCGCGACCTGGTCGGCATGTACCTCGACGAGATCGCCAGGACACCCCTGCTCGATGCCGCCGAGGAGGTCGAGCTCTCGCTGCGGATCGAGGCCGGCGTGTACGCCCAGCACCTGATGGACGAGGGCGGACTCCCCGACGGCGTCACGCGCGAGGAGCTGGAGACGATAGCCGCCGACGCCGAGCGCGCCAAGGACGTCTTCATCCGGTCCAACCTCCGGCTCGTGGTCGCCGTCGCCCGTCGCTACCCGCGCAGCGGCCTGCCGCTGCTGGACCTCATCCAGGAGGGCAACGCGGGCCTGGTGCGCGCCGTCGAGAAGTTCGACTACGCCAAGGGCTTCAAGTTCTCCACGTACGCGACGTGGTGGATTCGGCAGGCGATCACCCGGTCCATCGCCGACCAGTCCCGCACCATTCGGCTGCCCGTGCACCTGGTGGAGGAGCTCGGGCGGATCCGGCGGGTGCAGCGGGAGAAGTCCAAGGAGCTGGGCCGTGAGGCGGAGCCGGCCGAGATCGCGGCCGAGCTGGACACCACCGAGGCCCGGATCAAGGACGTGCTGGACTGGGCGCGCGACCCGGTCAGCCTCAACATGTCGGTCGACGACGAGGGCGAGACCCAGTTCGGTGACCTCGTCGAGGACACCGGGGCCACGTCCCCCGAGGACGCCGTGATGGTCATGCTCCGCCGCGAGGAACTGGACGACCTGATCGGGCGGTTGGACGACCGCACCGCCTCGATCATCCGCTCCCGCTACGGGATGGAGGACGGCCGCGAGCGCACCCTCACCGAGGTGGGCAAGCAGCACGGCCTCACCCGCGAGCGGATCCGCCAGATCGAGAAGCACGCGCTGGCCGAGCTGAAGAAGATCGCCGACCACGCGGGCTTCGAAGCCGCCTGACAGGCGAGCCGACAGGCCACCCGACAGTTCCGCCTGGCAGGTTGCCCGACGGACCGGTCGGGCCCATGGGCCGAGCCCTCATCCGGGCCCTGGCGCGGAGCGTTCCGCACCGGGGCCCGAGGCGTGCCGCGGGGCTCTTAGGCTGGAGGGGAGGGACGAGTGGACGGAGTGGACGGCGTGAGCGAGCAGGGGCAGGAAAAGGGCCAGGAGCAGGACCGGGCGCAGGAGCCCCGGGAGGCTGCGGCCGCCAAGGCCCGGCTGGTCTTCCGGGACCCGTTGGACCAGCAGTCCAGTGACGACACCGATGCGGGCTGGGGTGCCCGCCCCGGGGCGGGGGAGGGTGGTGGACGGGGGCTGGACTGGTACCTGAGCCAGCGCCCGCCACACCACGGGGGCTGAGGAACGGGGACCGGGCGCCGACCGGCACCCGTCGGTCAGCGCAGCGGCGCGACCAGCGCGTCGCGGATCTCGGTCAGCAGGGTGACCTCCTTGGCTTCGAGGTCCGCCGCCTTCTCGGCGAGGGTCTTGCGGTGGGCCGCCAGCTTGTTCATGGGCACGATCAGAACGAAGTAGACGACCGCCGCGGTGATCAGGAACTGGATTGCGGCGCTGATCACCGATCCCCACAGGATGAGGATTCCGGACGTGACCTCGCCGGTCGGGCTCGCCTCGCAGGGCCCCTTGAGGCAGGAACTGTAGGACGCGAGGTCTTTTGTCCCGAAGACGCCGACGAGTGGATTGATCACGCCCTTGACGAAGGCGTTGACGATGTTGGTGAAGGCCGCGCCGATGACCACGGCCACGGCGAGGTCGATGACATTTCCACGCAGCAGGAATTCCTTGAAGCCCTTCATGCCGCCTCGAACGACGAAGTCGCCCCCCGGTTACGGGTGATCTTCCGTAGTCCCGGATTGACAACCCGTCCGGCCCAGCGCGCCCCCCTGGGGAGGCGGCAGACCGGCCCGCGCGGGCCCCAGCGCCAGCGCCGCCGCCACCGCGAGCAGCACCAGGACGGGCACCCCGGCCCGCCGTCGCACCGCACTGCGCCAGCGGTGCCACCCGCCGCACCCGCGCCGGATCGGCGGGAAGCCCGGCAGCTCCTGCCGGGGCGGCACGGCGGGCGCGGGCAGCGGGAGGGGCAGGGGCAGGGAGAAGTTCGCGGTCGTCATCGACGCACCTCCGGAGTGTCGGCGGCCCGGCCCCTCGCGGACCGGATGCCCACACGATGAGCGTTTCCGGCGAACTCGGACAGCATTTTCCCCAGTCCTGTGGATAACCGGGCCCTGTGGACAACTTCGTTCACCCGCACGAGGTGCTCCGGCCCGTCCGGGGTGACGGAAAAGCCCATGGGGCCGCAGCGGGGGAAGAAGGGGGAGGGGGAAGAGGGGAGGTCGACGGCTGGAGTCGGCGGAAACGCGGAGAGGCCCGCCGTCCCCGCGTGGAAGCGGGGCCGACGGGCCTCTCCGAGGTCTGCGGGCCGTCCCGGGCCGATGGCCCGGCGCCGAGGTCAGCTCGCGGCGGGAGCCGGGCTGGACGACGACGAGGAGCCGGAGCTCGACGACGAGGACGAAGCCGAGGAGGACGTGGACGTGGCGGACGACGTCGAGGGGGTCGACGACGACCCGGCGCCCACCGTGCTGCTGGAGGACGAGCGGCTGTCGGTCCGGTAGAAGCCGGAGCCCTTGAACACGACGCCCACGGCCGAGAAGACCTTGCGGAGTCGTCCCTGGCAGTCGGGGCACGTGGTCAGCGCCTCGTCGGTGAACTTCTGCACCGCCTCCAGGCCGTTGCCGCACTCGGTGCACTGGTACTGGTACGTGGGCACTTGTCTTCCTCCTGGCACTCTCGCCTGATGAGTGCTAACGATGGTCAATGATGCGGCATTCCGCGGGATCAGTCCAGCGACTCCGGTGTGAGATGGGCCGGGCCCGGCCGCCGGACCGCCTCCCGCTCAGCCCTTGGCCGCGCCCACCAGCCGCCCGGCACCGCCGTGCTCCGCCGGGACGTCGCCCGAACCCCGGGCCGGAGAGGTGCCCGCGACGGCCGCCCCGGGTCCCGGTGCCACCAGCAGGTGCCGCAGCGAGAGCAGCACGATCAGCCCCAGTCCGGCCCCGGCCACCGGCACCAGGAACCCGGTCGAGGGCCCGTGCCCGTCGATCAGCCGGCCCGCCGCCATCGAGCCGACGGCCAGCCCCAGCCCGATGGCGCCGGTCAGCCAGGTGAAGGCCTCCGTCTTGGCCCCGTCCGCGACCAGCGTCTCGACCAGGGTGTAGCCGCTGATCAGGGTCGGTGCGATGGCCAGCCCGCAGACCAGCCCGGCGACGGTCAGCGCGACCAGGTTGGGCATCGCCCACAGCACCGAGCAGCCCAGGACCAGCAGCGTGTAGCTGATCAGCATCCGCTGCTGCACCGGCCGCCGCCAGGCGATCACGCCGTACAGCACGCCGGCCAGCATCGAGCCGCCGGCGAAGATCCCGTACACGGTGCCGCCGGCGTCGTGCTGCCCGACCGAGTCGGCGAAGGCGTTCACCGATACCTGCATGCCGCCGAACACCGCGCCGACCCCGAGGAAGGTCCCGGCCAGCAGGCGGACGCCGGGGGAGGCGAGCGCCGAGGCGCGCTTGGTGCCGGGCTGCGGCACGATCCGGGCCGGGGCGGTGCGCCGCTGGGCGGCGAAGGCCAGGCCGCCGACGAGGGTCAGCGCGGCCTCGGCGACCAGGGCGGTGGCCGGGTTGGCGAGGGCGGCGATGCCGGAGGCCAGGATCGGGCCGATCACGAAGGTGAACTCGTCCGTCACGGACTCGAAGGCGAAGGCGGTGCTCACCCGGGCCGCGGAGGCGTCGGAGGCGCCGTCCGCGGTGAACGTGGCCACCCAGCGGGCCCGGACCATCGCGCCGACCTGCGGAACGCTCGCACCGGCCGGGACGGCGGCCAGGAACAGGCTCCAGGCGGGCGCGTGACCGAGCGCGAGCGCGATCAGCGCGCCGACCGCGGCCGCGTGCACCAGGACGGTCGGGACGAGCACCGCGGCCTGGCCGTAGCGGTCCGCGAGCCGCCCGGTCTGCGGCCCGACCAGGGCCTGGGCGACGGCGGCGACGGCGGTGACCGTACCGGCGGTGCCGTACGAGCCGTGGGTCCGGGTGACGAGCAGCAGGATGCCCATGCTGAGCATCGCGTACGGCAGCCGCGCGACCAGGGCGGGGGACAGGAACGTCCAGGCCCCGGGCGTGCGCAGCAGCTCGCCGTACCCGACGCGGGCGGGGGCCGGAGCTGCGGGGGTGGCCGCGTGGTCCGCGGCGGTGTCGACCGTTCGGCGCGCCGTCACGGTCGGTCCTTCCTGCTGCCTGGTAGCGCGGCAGGGCATGGTGTGGCCCCGACGGCGCCGAGAGTCGTCCTCTCGCGCGTCGACCGGGGTAGATACCGGGCCGGTCCGGCGTGGTGGCCGGGAGCCGGACCGCGGCCGCCGAGCGGTCGCGCCAACTCTGCGTCAGGCAGAAATTGGGGGTGGTCTAGCGATGGTTATACGGATGATCGAACCATCGTATCAGTTACGCGCGTAGATACCCTCGGCCGACCCCGGCCCAGGCGGCCCGCCCCAGCCGTGACGGGCCGGAGGGGCCGGGGCGGGCCGAGGAGTGCAGGGCGGGCCGGGTGAGCCGGAGCAGCCGGTTCGAGCAGTGAAGGGGCCGAGCCGAGCCGGCCCCCGCGCTCACCGCCCGTTCAGCCACCCCGCGAGCTTGCCGCCCTTGTCCACGGCCCGCAGCCGCCGCTCCGCCGCCTCGCCGACCTCGTCCGTGGTGACCACCAGCAGTTCGTCCCCGCCGCGCAGCACCGTCGCCTTGTCCGGCACGAAGGAGTTCCCCTCCCGCACGACCAGGGTGACCGCGGCCCCCTTGGGCAGCCGCAGCTCGCTGATCTCCACGCCCGACATCTTCGAGGCGGGGGAGAGTGCGACCGACAGCAGGTGCCCGTGGAGCTTCTCCAGCGGGGCGGACTCGATGCCCAGGTCCTGGCCCATGTCGCCCTCGTCGATCCGCAGCCGCTTGGCCACCCACGGCAGGGTCGGCCCCTGGAGGAGGGTGAAGACCACGACGAGGATGAAGACGATGTTGAAGACGTCCTCGGCCCGGTGCGCGCCGGACACCACCGGGATGGTGGCCAGCACGATGGGCACCGCCCCGCGCAGCCCGGCCCAGCTCAGCAGTGCCTGCTCGCGGGCCGGCACCTTGAACGGGGTGAGCGAGACCATCACCGACAGCGGCCGTGCCAGGAACACCAGCACTCCGCCGATCACCAGCGCGGGCACCACCGCGTCGCCCATGGTCTCGGGCGTGACGAGCAGCCCGAGCAGCACGAACATGCCGATCTGCCCGATCCACGCCAGTCCGTCGGCGAAGCCCCGGACGGCCGGGCCGTGCGGCAGCTTGGAGTTCCCGAGTATCACCGCGCTGATGTAGACGGCGAGGAAGCCGGAGCCGTGCAGCAGCGCGCCGCCGGCGTACGCGAGCACGGTGAGCGCCATCACGGCGATCGGGTAGAGGCCCGAGGAGGGCAGTGCGACGTGCTTGAGCCCGTAGGAGCCTATCTTTCCGACGGCGAGGCCCACCGCGGCGCCGATCGCCAGCTCGGCGGCGATCGTGCCGATCAGGACGTACCAGGTGTCCAGTTCCCCGGTGGTGGCGAAGGCGACGACCAGGATGACCACGGGCGCGTCGTTGAAGCCGGACTCGGCCTCCAGCAGGCCGGTGAGCCGGTGCGGCAGCGGGACCATCCGCAGGACGGAGAAGACGGCGGCCGCGTCGGTCGAGGAGACGATGGCGCCCAGCAGCAGTGAGGTGCGCCAGTCCAGGCCGACCAGCCAGTGCGCGCCGGCGGCGGTGGCGAAGACGCTGATGCCGACGCCGACGGTGGCGAGCACGGTCGCGGCCGGCATGACCGGCTTGATCTCCCGCCAGCTGGTCTTGAGGCCGCCTTCGGCGAGGATCACCACGAGTGCCGCGTAGCCGAGCACCTGGGTGAGCTCGGCGTTGTTGAACGTGACGCCGATCCCGTTCTGTCCCAGCGCCACGCCGATCCCGAGATAGATCAGCAGGCTGGGCAGCCCTGATCGGGTGGAGAGGCGGACGGCGCCCACCGCGAACAGCAGGATCACGGAGGACTCAAGCAGGAGCTGGTTCAGATGGGAGACGTTCACGCAGGGGCACCTCGGGCAGGCATGGGCGGGCGGGGTGTCTGGTGGTGCTGTGGGGTGACCCGTTAAGAAGTCGTCAATGCTCCTCTTGCGGATCGTTACGCAGTCTAACATTTTGCCATATCTTTAGCTTGGTCCCCCGTTCACGGTGCCCGGCCGACTCGGCCTAATGTGGTGCCCTGTCACGGCCGCAGGCCCTGGACACGCCCGCCCGCCCCGAAGTCAGGACCGCAAGGACCCAGATGCCCCGCTCGAAGAAGTTCCGGCGCGCCCGTCTGATCGTGATCGTGCTGGTCGTGCTGCTGGTGGCCGGCACCGGCTACGGCGGCTACCGCGGGGTCTCCGCGGTCCGCGCCTCCTTCCCGGAGGTCGACGGCAGCGTCAAGGTGCCGGGCCTGAGCGCGCCCGTCGACGTCAAGCGGGACGCCAACGGCATCCCGCAGCTGTACGCCGACACCGACGAGGACCTTTTCCGTGCCCAGGGCTACGTCCAGGCGCAGGACCGTTTCTGGGAGATGGACGTCCGCCGGCACATCACCGCCGGCCGGCTCTCCGAGATGTTCGGCGACGGCCAGGTCGACACCGACGCGTTCATCCGCACCATGGGCTGGCGGCAGGTGGCGCAGAAGGAGTTCGACACCAAGCTGTCGCCGGAGACCAAGAAGCACCTCCAGGCCTACTCGGACGGCGTGAACGCCTGGCTCGCCGAGCACCCCGGCGGCGCGAAGGCCTCGCTGGAGTACGGCCTGCTCGGCGTGGTCAACGGCGGCTACCGGCCCGAGCAGTGGTCCCCGGTCGACTCGGTGGCCTGGCTCAAGGCGATGGCCTGGAACCTCTCCGGGAACCTCCAGGAGGAGATCGACCGCTCGCTGCTGGCCCAGGACTTCGGCCCCGACAAGATCGCCGAGCTGTACCCGGACTATCCGTACGCCCGCAACGGCACCATCGTGAAGACCGGCGCCGTGACCGGCGACAACTACCGTCCCGCCGACGGCTCCCCGCAGTCCGGGACGGCCGCCGGAACGGCCGCCACCGCCCAGGGCGCGGCGGCCACCAAGGCGATGCTGCAGGGCCTGACCGACCGGGTCGACTCGATGCCGCAGCTGCTCGGCCGCCCCGGCCAGGGCATCGGCTCCAACTCCTGGGTGGTCGCCGGTTCGCACACCACCACCGGCAAGCCGCTGCTGGCCAACGACCCGCACCTCGGCCCCGGCCTGCCCTCGGTCTGGTACCAGATGGGCCTGCACTGCCGGACCGCTTCCCCGGCCTGCCAGTTCGACGTCTCCGGCTTCACCTTCGCGGGCATGCCCGGCGTGATCATCGGACACAACAAGGACATCGCCTGGGGCTTCACCAACCTCGGCGCCGACGTCACCGACCTCTACCTGGAGAAGGTCACCGGCCCGGAGACCTACCAGGTGGACGGCAAGGACGTGAAGTTCGACCTCCGCAAGGAGACCATCAAGGTCGCCGGCGGGGAGGACCGCACCATCACCGTCCGCACCACCCAGACCGGCGCCCCGCTGATCTCCGACCAGAGCAGCGAGCAGCAGAACGTCGGCAAGTACGCCCCCAACGGCCAGTCCGCCCCGGACCGCGGCACCAGCGGCTACGGCGTCGCCCTGCAGTGGACGGCGCTCAGCCCCGGCAAGACCATGGACGCCGTCTTCGAGCTGGACAAGGCGAAGAACTGGGACGAGTTCCGCGCCGCCGCCAAGGACTTCACCGTCCCCGCGCAGAACCTGATCTACGCCGACGCCAAGAACATCGGCTACCAGGCCCCGGGCAGTATCCCGGTCCGCGGCAAGGGCGACGGCACCCTCCCCTCGCCGGGCTGGGACTCCGCGTACCAGTGGAAGGACCCGATCCCCTTCACCGCGCTGCCCTGGAGCCTCAACCCCTCGGCCGGCTACATCGTCACCGCCAACCAGGCCGTGGTGGACCCGAGCTACAAGTACAACCTGACCAGGGACTGGGAGTACGGCACCCGCGCCAAGGAGATCACCGACCAGATCGAGGGCCTGCTCAAGAACAACGGCAAGATCTCGCCGGACGACATGCAGACCCTCCAGCTGGACAACACCAGCGTGATGGCCAAGACGCTCGTCCCGCTGCTGCTCAAGCAGCCGATCAGCGACCCGTACGTGCGCGAGGCCCAGGACCTGCTGAAGGACTGGAACTTCCACCAGGACGCCGACTCGGCCGCCGCCGCCTACTACAACGGCGTCTGGCGCCAGCTGCTGATCCTGGCCTTCGGCCAGAAGTTCCCGGCCGACCTGCGGGCCAAGGACAACTGCCTGCTGGTCCGCCAGCAGGACGACCCGACCAAGCCGGACAGCTCCACCAAGATCGTCACCGAGTGCGGCACCCGCGAGCCGGGCAAGGCCCAGCCGGACGGTGGCGACCGCTGGACCGAGGTGGTCCGCCAGCAGCTGGAGAAGCCCGACAGCTCGTGGTGGACGTACATCGACGATCAGCACAAGGAGCAGAAGGGCCTGAACAACCTGCTCCAGGAGGCGATGAAGAACGCCCGCCAGGAGCTGACCTCGCTGCTCAGCAAGGACGTCTCCACCTGGAGCTGGGGCCGCCTGCACAAGCTGGAGCTGCGCGAGCAGACCCTCGGCACCGACAACTCCTCGATCGCCTCCGGCGCGGTGCACAAGCTGCTCAACCGCGGCCCGTACCGGCTCTCCGGCGGCTCGGCGGCGGTCGACGCGGCCGGCTGGAACGCGGCGGCCGGCTACCAGGTGGACTGGATCCCGTCGATGCGCATGGTGGTCGACCTGAACGACCTCGACTCCTCGCGCTGGATCAACGTCGGTGGCGCCTCCGGCCACGCCTTCCACGACAACTACAACGACCAGACCGACCTCTGGCTCAAGGGCAAGCTGCTGACCTGGTCCTACTCGCCGGACGCGGTCGAGAAGGCCACCAAGCACAAGCTGGTGCTCACCACCGGCTGACGCCCGGACGGCCCGGCCACCGGCGGCCCCGCTCCCCCCGAGGGGGCGGGGGCCCCCCCGGTGACCCCCCACCCGGCGCCCCCCCCAGGGCCGCACCGCCCCGGC